>JAACFD010000232.1 GCA_009937555.1 Chlamydiales bacterium
TATTTTTTGGGTATGGATAATCAGCTAAAGAGAGGCTTTAATGGCAGTATATAAGGGTTTACGTAGTTTAGAAGTGGAAGGAAAGAGCGTTTTACTTCGTGTAGATTTTAATGTCCCCTTAAATGATCAAAAAGAGATCACTGATGATACAAGGCTTAGAAAAGCACTCCCTAGCATTCAATACCTGATAAGTAGAGGGGCAAAAGTAGTTTTAATGAGCCATCTAGGTCGTCCGGGAGGCAAAAAAGATCCTGCTTTCAGTCTAAGGCCCTGCATTGAATATTTACGAAAAGCTTTGCAGCAACCTGTTACTTTTATTGCTGACTGTGTAGGGCCTAAGGTAGCTGCAGCTGTAGGGAATATGAAAAATGGAGAAGTTCTCCTTTTAGAGAATCTGCGCTTCTATGCAGAGGAGACTGATGAGCAATCTGCACCCCTATTTGCTGCAGAGCTTGCTCAGCTAGGGGATTGTCTGGTTAATGATGCCTTCGGTACAGCTCATCGCAAGCATGCATCTAATTACTATTTAGCAAAAAAAATGGCTCCTGAAGTGGCTTGTGGGTTCTTGCTTAAAGAAGAGCTGTTGGCTTTTAATAAGTTAGAAAATGAGATTGAGAAACCTTTCTATGCTGTTTTGGCTGGTGCAAAAATAAGTGGCAAAATTCATATTTTGGATGCTTTGATTGATCGGCTAGATGGCCTTATCCTTGGAGGAGCTATGGCCCACACTTTTTTAGCAGCTAAAGAAGAGGCCATAGGAAGTTCTTTTTATGAAGAGTTAGAGATTGAAACTGCCAAGAGAATTTTGCAAACAGCGAAAGATAAAGGAATTGACTTAGTTTTACCTATAGACTTGGTATATGCTTCTCAAAAGAATGATTCTGCTAGTCTTAGCAAGACTATTAATGTGGGAGAAACAGTACCTAAAGACTTGTCAAGCTTTGACATAGGGCCTGGGTCAGTAAGTTTATTTTTAGAGAAATTGCAGAAGGCTCAAACTGTTTTTTGGAATGGTCCGCTTGGAGTCTATGAATCTGAAGTTTTTAGAAAAGGGACGTTAGCTTTTGCAGAGGGCCTAGCAGCTCAGAATAGCTATAGAGTAATAGGTGGAGGTGACTCTGTAGCCTCTATAAACCTTTTAGGGTTAGGCGAAAAGTTTGATCATGTATCAACAGGAGGAGGGGCGGCCCTCAAGCTTCTTGAGCAACATGTATTTGACACCTTAGAGCCTTATCAAAAAAATAGTTTACAGCTTATGGAATAGAGGAATCAGGAGTAGTTTTGCTTGATACTTTTTAGCTTTTTTTATATAATAACCCCTTTAAAATACAGAAAAACACCCCACAATATCTGATTTAAATCGGGATTTTAATGGAAGATCAAGCCCAACATAAGCCTTTCGGAACTCTGAGAGGATACTTATGGCCAATCCGCAGACATGAGCTTGCAAAAGTTCTTCCCTTAATGACAATTTTTTTTCTTGTATCTCTAATTTACAACTTATTGCGATGCCTTAAAGATAGCTTAGTAGTTCCTTCGACTGGTGCTGGTGCTAGTATTATACCTTTTTTGAAATTGTGGATGATGTTCCCAGGTGCTATTCTACTGACTTTTATCTACACTCGCGTTGCTAATCGATTTTCTATTGAAAAAGTTTTTTACATCATGATAGGAGGGTTTTTACTCTTCTTCTTCGCCTTTACTTTTATCTATTTTCCTAACCATCAAAGTATGCACTTAGATGCTTTAGGTAACTACCTAGAAACTGTGCTGCCTTCTGGTTGGTTAGGACTGGCTGCTATGGTCCGTTACTGGGGCTTTTCACTATTTTACGTTATGAGTGAACTTTGGGGTAGTATTGTACTATTCTTATTAGTCTGGGGATTTATTAACCAAGTAACACAATTTGAGCAAGCTAAACGCATTTATGCCTTCTTTGGTCTTGTAATGAATATAGGCAGTGTACTCGCTGGACAGACTTCAAGCTGGGTCTCTCAAATGAGCATTGCTCAAGCTGCTCAAAATACTTCTGGGGGGAACTGGAATTCACTGATAATCATTACCTCTATAATATTGGTTTCTGGTGTTTTAGCTTTAGCTATTTTCTACTGGCTTACGCACTATCTATTTAAAGATGTTCGTTACCAGAAGATTCGTCAAGAATCTAAGAAAGTTAAGATGTCATTAAAGGACTCTTTAAAATATATACTTAATTCTAAGTATCTTATGTACCTGGCTGTAATTGTTGTAGCTTATAATGCTATTATCAATTTGTGTGAAGTAACCTGGAAAGAGCAGGCTAACTTGCTTTATCCTCATAAAAATGAGTATCTTGCTTTTATGGGGGGCGTTACTACTAAAGTGGGTATTGTCTCTACATTAATGTCTTTGTGTATTTTAGGTAATACTTTCCGATTTGGAAGTTGGACTTTTACAGCTATGATTACGCCGGTCATATTATTACTTACGACTTTGGCTTTCTTTGGTACCTTAATTTTCACAGATGGCGCTATGCTATCTTCAATTGTTCTACTAGGAACGATACAGAATGTACTTAGTAGGTCATCCAAATACACTGTTTATGATGCGACTAAAGAGGTGGCATTTACTCCTTTAAGTGATGAAAGTAAGTTAAAGGGTAAAGCTTCTTTAGATGGTATAGGCTCTAGGTTTGGTAAATCTGGAGGAGCAGGTATTAACATGCTCTTAATGGGGTTATTTGGATCTCTAGCTAATAGTGTTAGTTATATTGCTGTAATCATTGTAGCAATGTGCCTTTGCTGGATGTATGCAGTGTCTCGTCTGGGTAAACAACTATCATCACATATAAAAGATGATGTTGAAAAAAAAAACTATGAAAATAACCAAGACGCAGTAGAAAAACACTCATCTAAAGATTCAAGCTTAAAGCGGGCTCTTTAATTCCCTTATAATGACTTCTATCGCTGTCAAAGCCCCAAGAACTAAGAAAGTGGGGTATGTAAACTTTGGCATTTCTAAAAAGCCAAAGGAGAGAATAAAAAGCACTGCAAACTGGGCCACCGTGGTAATCTTGCCCATATAGGTAGCTTTTATGGTAAACTGCTTAAGACCTTTTTGAAAGAATAAGTAAAATCCCACTCCTATTAAGAAAATATCCCTACTTACAAGTAGCAAAAGCTCTGATGAATTTAGCTGTTTTTCAAAGAGCATTACAGAGCTTACAAAGATCACAAAAAAACGGTCCATTAGAGGGTCTAAAACTGCA
Source organism: Chlamydiales bacterium (assembly GCA_009937555.1). Classification (GTDB taxonomy): domain Bacteria; phylum Chlamydiota; class Chlamydiia; order Chlamydiales; family JAACFD01; genus JAACFD01. The sequence continues at coordinate 3,248 of JAACFD010000232.1, forward strand.
CCAAACTTACTTGTAGCAGAGAACCTTCTAGCTATAAAACCATCTAGGAAATCTGATATTAGAGCAAAACTCAGCGCTGCTAGACGAATATAAAGATCTTTCTTTAAAAATAAGAAGGCTAAAGGGCATCGTAGCAATGACAGTAGATTCGAAATTAGATAGCTTTTCATTTAAGGTGTTTTGGGTCTTTT
>JAACFD010000026.1 GCA_009937555.1 Chlamydiales bacterium
CAAAGTAAGTTAATTCTTGCGTATAATGATTTTTGTATTTATCTACCAATGAATGAGGGTGTCATGAAGTTGTTAAAGAGCGTATGCTTTTGCTTATCAATAGGGTTATATTCTTCTGCTTGCTTGAATGCTCAAGCTGCTCCAACTGTTTTTGAGCAAGAGTTAAAATCTTCTACACCTGAAAGCTATCAAAAGCTAATCCAAACCTATCCTGATGGAAACATTAAACTTATTGAACTCTACCAGGCAGATGGGGAAAAAGAAAGTATACGTAAAAGAATTTACTATTATCCCTCGGGTATTGTTAGACTTGAAGAAGACGTTAAAGAGCTCGGAGATGCTATAGTTCCTTCTGGTGTTAATATGAAATATTACCCAAGTGGAGCTGTAGAGCAAATTACCTACTTTGATCAGGGCAAAAAAATAGGTGAAGAGAAAGACTACTTTGACACCGGAGAAATTAGAAGTGTTAGACACTATGAAGATGGAAGTCTTTCAGGAGAAGCCAAGGTATTCTATCAAAATGGGGAATTAAGAGAAAAAAGTCACTACTCAAAAGGCAAGCAAGAAGGCGCTGTAGAAGAGTTTTACCACACAGGAAAAAAGAAGCGCTTTGCTTCTTTTAAAGAAGGACATGAGGATGGAATTTCACTAGAGTGGTACCCAAATGGATCAAAGAAAGAGGTTAAACAGTACGTAGAAGGCTTGTTACATGCAGATAGAGAAGAAGTTGCATTGATTGCTTTTGATGAAGATGAAAAAGTTCAAGAATTAAAGAACTATTACTATGGAATGCCGGACAAAGAGCATGTCAGATATAATAAGAGCGGAAAAGTTAGCTATCAAGTTGTTTACAAAGATGGAAAAAAGCAAGGAAAAGAGCAGGAGTTTTTCTCAGATGGCTCTGTAAAGGGTGAGGGAGAGTTCAAAAATGGAAAGCCTGTAGGTAAACATTTTGCAAAGCATGATAACGGAGCTCTTGCTTACTTGGCGCATTATAATACTGATGGAGAACTTAAAGAAGCTATTACAGAGTTCTTTGCAAATGGGAATAAGAAAGCACGTTATTACCAGACAGAAGATGGTTATGATGGACTATATGAGTCTTGGTATGAGGATGGAACCAGAGAAAGAAGAGCCTTTTATAACAAAGGCAAACTTGATGGCTTAAATGTTCATTGGTACCCAAATAACAACAGAAAACTAGAGGAAAGTTACAAAGACAATGAATTACACGGCCTAAATTCTGTTTGGTACCCGAATGGGAATATGAAAAGCTCTGTTACTTATAATAGTGGTAAGAAAGATGGTGTTTTAAAGCGTTGGACAAAAGAAGGAGTGCTTCTCTATGAAGGGAAGTATATTCATGGAGAGTTATCAGGACTGGTAACCACATGGTATGATTCTGGAGCGGTAAAAGAGAAAGCACATTATAGAGGGGGTAAACTAGATGGCGCCCTTGAAGCTTGGTATGAAAATGGACACCCCTATTTAAAGCAAGTATATCGTAGAGGTAACCCAGTAGGAACTCACCTACAGTATTTTCCTAGAAAAGATAGCTCTGAAATACTTCAAGTAGCAAGAGAGTTAAACTATAAAGAAGGGAAACTGCATGGGGCTCAAAAAGCCTTTTTCTCAAATGGACAACTCGAAGCCTTGCTTACCTATAAAGATGGCTTAATTAGCGGAGTAAGACAAGTCTATAATCAAAGTGGCAAGCTCATAGCAGAAGAGAAATACTTTAATGGAAAAATGGATGGTGAATTCTATAGAGTATTTGAAGGTGGTAAAGTTTTACAGTGTCACTACAAAAATAATAAAAAGCATGGGAAGTATGAACTATACTTCTCAGGAGAAGATAGCAGGAATTCTACTTTAGCTCTTCAAGCGCTATATGTAAATGGTCAACTTCACGGTAAACTTATTGAATATAATAAGACCGGGGGAAAGGCTAAAGAGATCTCATATAGAAATGGCAAGAAACATGGACTAAGTTCTGTGTTTGACTCTAGCGGACAGCTTCAGCTTACAGTTGAGTATAAGAACGACTTGAGAGACGGTTTAAGTATCAATTATTTTGCAACTGGTGGCGTTTCAAGACAGGTTTTTTATCGAAATGATAAAAAAGATGGTGAAGAGAAAGTGTTTCACCCTAATGGTAGAGTTGCCATTTTACAGCACTTTAGAAATGGTAAACTAGATGGAACTAGTAAAAAATGGAATGATGTTGGAGAGCTTATCTTTGAACTAAGTTACAAAAGTGATGAAAAGCACGGTAAGATGTTAAAATACTTTGATAGCGGGCAGGTAAAAATAGTTCAGTATTTTGAGCATGGTCTACCACATGGTGAAAAACAAGTCTTCTCTAAAGGGGGAGAGCTTGTGTTGCTAGAAGAATATCGCCGTGGAGAAAAAGTCTTATCACAGCAGGTGATCTTAGATAAATCTAAAGTACAGCCTAGAGTAAGTGTTAAAACTCCTTCTTATGAAAAAGAAAGTGTTGAAGAAGAAATAGATGAAGTTTCAACTTTTAACCAAGAGAGCGAAAAAGAAGTAGAAAAAGATCTTTCAGCTTTAGATAAGAACATGAGGCAGGATAATTTAAGCTCTCAGATTATTAATTTCTAAATTCTAATAAAGAGATGCTTCCAAACGAACGTTCTTTATTAAATTCTAGACTGTCAATTTCTTGTGGGAGATGATCCCTGCTTTCTTTTGCCCCTTCTAAAAATAGACGCCCACCTTTACTTAATAAATCATACTTAATGATAAGATCTATAGTCTCTTGGTAAATATTTGAAGAGTTATTTCCCTCTTTTATAAAAGGAGGGTCTAAATAAATAATATCAAATGAAAGACCTTTGCTTTTAAGGACATAGAATCCTGCTGAGGCAGGTTTTTTCAGCACAATAGATTGTTCATCAGAGATTTTTAATGAAGATAAATTGCTTTGAACAGCCTTTATGGCTGCTTTTGAACTATCAATAAAGGCTGAAAAGAGGGCTCCTCGTGACAGTGCCTCAATGCCCATAGCACCACTGCCAGCGAATGCATCCAAGAAATAACTATCTACAATATCGTGCTGAAGAATATTAAATATAGCTTCTCTGACCATGCTTGTACTAGGCCTGCTGCTTAGGCCTTTTGGAGTGTTTAGTCGATGGTTTTTGAATAAACCGCCAATTACTTTCATGCTACTGTATTTGTGTGCGTGTCTTTAGTGAGCTTAACAGGTAATTTGCCTGTCTAAGATCTGAAAGTATACCGTCTTTAAGGTATTTTTCATAGTGGTCAAGTGCTTTATGGAGAGTCCAGCTATTAGTAACTTCAAGTCGGCGTTCAGCAGCTTCTTGAAAATTAATTTTCTGCTTAATATTTAGCCATTGTTGGTAGTGGCGGCCTTGTATAAATACAACGAAGTCATCTTTTTGGCTTATTTCCCCGTAGATAGAGTAAGGGGTATTCTCGTATAAGTCTGGAAGACGATCGCCACGTGGGAAAATAGAGATAGCAGTGCTATCATTTTTAGAAATGGCATTAATAATAACATCTTTCCCAATAGGGTTTCTCTTGGACAAAATGAAGTCTTGAAGCCTTTTAGGGAGCTGACTATGGAAATTAGCGTGGAAAAGTTTACCTTTATTGAAAGTGCTAAGCAGTTCAAGAAGAGGTAGGTTGTTTTTACTTCCAGAAGCAAAGGTAAATAAGCTCACCTTACGGTCATTCTTTAGTGTCCAATCATATATAGTTTTCCTCTGTCCAGAAAGGTCAAGGTAAGTATCCCCATCAGTTAGTAAAATAGCTAAATTTACTTGGTTTTCAGGAGGGTTTGAGGGGATAATTTTATCTAAAGAAGCATATAAGTCTGTTGAGGCAAATAAGCCTCCATGCTCTATATTATCTATAAAATTATAGGCCTTATCGATATTACTTTTATTTGCTTGGAGCATATCCAGAGATAACTTTTCAATCCCATTGTCAAAAAATAGAATATTAAATGAGTCACTTGGATGAAGATTCTTAAGGGCTGAAGATACAGCTGTTTTGAACGCTTGAAATTTAGCTTTAGAAATTGAGCTGGAGCGATCAATTAAAAAGTAGAGATTTTGCTTAATTCGTTTAAAGGCAACATCTTTCTTCGGAAGTAGTTTGAGCTCAAATAAGATAGAGTCAGTTGAGGTTTGAGCATAATTTAACTGTATTGAAAAATCATTATCGCTAGCAACATTTCCTTCGTAACTACCTTGGCTGTTACTGTGATCAGACTGAGAAATATCAGGTAGTAAGGAAAAATCTTCAATGGTAGGAGTATTCTCTAGGAATTTAGCAAAGCTTGAGCTGGCGGTAGCAGAGCTTTGGTTATATATCAACTCTTTGCTAAGCTGCTCTTTTTGAGAGGGAACTGCCAAATGAAAAGGGCCTTGCTTATGATTTTTATCCTGCTGTTGGCTGCTTGCCTTTAAGCTTGGGTTTGGACTGTTATCAGGTAAGGAATCATTTCGCATTCCTAGCTGTAGACGTTTATAAGTAGTGTCAAAGTCATTAAGCTGTGAGCTAATGACCTCACCTTTTATGACTTGACCAGCAGCTTTTTTCTTGGAGTTTTTAGAGTGGCCTTCTTCCAGAGAGGCAAATGCTGATTGGGCAAAATCTTCAGTATCTTTGACTTGTAGCCCTTCTTCAAACAGTTGCTTCCTGTCATATTCAGAGAGGCTACTTGGATCAGATGATAACCTTTCTTCTGGGCTTTGTTGTTGCAGGGGGGCTGACTTAGAAGAAGCTGTATTTTTTTCTTCAGAACGTAGGTTCTTACCTTGTCTGGATAATAAGACCATTTGGTTTAGAACTTCTTGTAGTTCTTCGGTGTACTCAACTTTCTTCTCTAGCTTATCTGATGAGACTTCACTTTTGAGACTTTGGTTTTCAAATAAGGGATTGAAACTTCTAGAGCGTTCTATTTCAGATAGATGAACACTGTAAAAGAAAAGCGCATGCGTAATAACAGAAAGTGTTAAACAGCTTGTAAGGAGCGAGTTATTTATTTTTTCCCTGAACATAAACAGCAAATTTATTTTAATTACTCATTTATCACCATATAAATAACTTATCTTGAAAGCAAGTAGTAAGATAGAAAATATCTATAGTTGTTCATTAATTAGCTCTAATTCTTTCTGGGCTTTTCTGTATAGATATGGGGTTAACGCTACATGGCCACTGGTAATATTGTTATAAATAGAGGCTGAAACTTCAAGTTTCGTTTGTATCTCATAACTATTACCTTTATTCAAGCTAGCTATATTTGCTTCAAGCTGGTTAATTTTAGCATCAAGATACATTATATAAGCCTGAAATATTTTATCTTGTTTTGGAAGTTGCCTTCGCGCTTGATGGTAATCTTGAGACATCACATCATCTTCACTTTGAAAGTCTTGTTTTAAATTTTTTAGAAGTTTTAATAACTCAGATTGACTCTCAGAGCTATTTTTTATTGAGGCCTTAATTTCTGCATAAGATATAGCAGCTTCTAAATGTATAGGTTCTAGTAAGATAGATCTATTGATTTGAAGGTTCTTAAGGGTGTTAAGTATTTGGCTAAATAAAGGGTTTTCAATTTTATAATCATTTTTATCTAGCTGAATAAGCTGTATTTTGGCTAGGTGTAGCTCAGCAAAACTTCTAAAGTATGATAGTGCTTGGGGATCTTCATTTAATATAAGCTGGTACCATTGTTTCGCCTCTTCAATGAGCCCTTGATCTTCCTTATTTTGAGCCAGCTCTGTTAGAACTAAAAGTCTTTCTTTAGATATCGTATTTTTCTCGCTTTGAGTGATCTTAACTAATGCTTGTAAAAGGTCGTTCTTCTTAGAATTTAAAGATAAGTACCCATAGAGCTTACTAAGCTTCAGCCCTTCTATAATATCACTACTCTGCTGTATTAAAGGGGAGTTATTTTCTAGTAGTGCCATTTCAAAAGCCTTGATAGATTTCTGAGTATTTTGTAGCTGAGGTGCTGCTAAGGGCGTGTCCCAGTTCTCTTCAATATATTCAGCAAGTGGTTGCCAGTAGAAGTTAGCGAGCCATAAAAGATTTTGCTTTGGGAGGTGTTGTTTGCCAAGAGGTAGAGCTTGAAATAGGTGCTTGGCCATTAACTTTTCATACTTATCTTTCTCTACTACTTCTTGTTTGTCGCTTAACCCTCGCTGTTCCACTTCTTGGTATAGCTTCAAATATGAGTTAAATAAATTTAAGTGTATTTTATCTTGCTGTGGCCACTTAGGGTTTAAGCTTAAAACTTTCTCAGCATGAAATGCATATCGATCTAACTGAGTTTTTTGCTTCTCATAGCAAAAGCTTAAGAGAAGATGTGCATCAAAACTTTCCTTTTCTTGAGAAAACTTTTGTGTGAAATTTTCTAGTATAGAGATGGCCTTTTTGTAGTCTTTCTCTTCAAAATAAAGTTTTCCTAGTTGCAACTGAGCTTGCTTTTCTTCTTCAAAGCTTAATGTGCCTGGATGCTTTAAGATAAGGTTTAAGTCATTAATAAATCTCTTATTAAGTCTTTTCTGCTCTTTTACTGAATTTTGAGAGGAACTATTCTCCTCAACATTAAGGTTAATTAGAGCCCTAAGAGCATCTTTTAGGTAAAAACTATTAGGGTGGTGTTGAGCCAGGTATAGGAGGTGTTGGCGGCTTTCTGAATAGTTTTTTTTCTCCTGGTATAGTTCAGCTAGATCAAAATGAATTTTGTCTAGATTATCAAAGTTGGGGAAAGCTTTTAAAAGCTGCTTATATAGGTTTATAGCAGATGTCTGCTTAAGATTTTTCGCTACTATAGCTTTAACAAGAAGGATCCTGGCAAAGTATTTATCTTCAGGAAGGCTTTGCTGATATCCTTTAACAGTACTTTCTATTAGCTCAAGATCGTTCAATTCAAGGGCACACTCAGCGAGTGTTAGGTAAGCTGTTTGGAGCTGTTCGGGTGCAAGTGAAGTTTTTATAGAACGGTTAAGAGCTATTTCTGATTCCTTAAAGTTTTTTGAAAAGAAATAGCTACGTCCAAGGAAATATTGGAAATATCCAACTTGCCCTTTTTCTAGAGTATCTTCTGCAGCAGTAGCTAATGAAATAATATCCGGATACCTTTCTAAGTCAAATAATGTTAGCGCTTTATTAAATAGAGCTTTACTTTTGAGAGGTCCATCTAATGCAATCACTTCATCATAGCTTTTAAGAGCAGCTTCTTTGTTAAACTCATTTTCTAAATTAGCGAGTGAAAAGAGGTGTAGCTCTTTATTTTCTGTATCAACTTCTAGAATTCTTTTTTGGTACTGTGCAGCTATTTCATACTCTTGGCTTAGTTGACAGGCAGTAGTAATCCCTTTTAAAGAAGGTAGAGAATACTTGCTGTCTAGTAGTGGCTTATAAAGCTTAATAGCTTGATCTAGCTCAAGTTCAGAAGAAGGAGAAAGGTGATGCATATTCTTTCTAACAATACTTTCAGCAAGGTAGAAGTTCATTAACTCATGTTTGTCTTTACTCCACTTGTGCTTGTCTTGATACTTCTCAATTAAGCTAGCTAGAACTCTGTATTGGCCGCCTTGATATAGCGAATAAAGGAAATTTGGAAGTATCTGCTCAACTAGCTTAATGTCTTTTACTTGATTGTAGTGTTTAAAAGCGGCAGAGAAGTTATCTTCCTGGTAAAGAAGATCGCCCATTAAGACATGAAGTTTTTCTGTGTATTCACTTGATGGGTACTTTTCTAAAAAACTATAGACTTCTTTTTTAGTGAGGTGCATATCGCCCTCCTTCCAAAAGTCTACAATGCGCTGTATGTGTAGTGCCTGAGCATCTTTTGCTTTATAGGGAGAAGTAAAAGGGAGTTCGTAGGAGGGTAAGGAGTTAGTGTAGAAAAGTAGCAGTAGAGATAGCAGAAGAAATTTATTCATCTTTTTTAGCATTATATGACCTTTTTGAGTGAAAGCTTTAAAACAGGATTCTATATAGAGTCTTGAAAAAATTAAAGGCTTTATGCTTTTTTGGACTGTAGTTTATTAAAGATCAAGACAGGTAATCTATGTCGATAATTCTTATTATATTTGCCGCGCTATGCTTAGCTGTAGTTAACCTTATGCTAAGAAAAGGAGCAGATATTCAAGAGGAAAGCCAGCTTTACTTATGGGTTCAGCAGGGTGTCTCATTTTTATTTATTTTATGTGTTAACCCCTTAAGATCAGGCAGTTTTTCTTTTAGTTTGCCCCTTATATTGCTTGGTCTAGGAGCAGGTGTGTTTCTTTCTTTGATGATGGCTTGTTTTTTTCGTGCAATGAGAAGAGGGCCTCCAGCATTAAGTTGTGCTATTTTAAACTGCGCCTCAACTGTACCCGCTTTACTAATGGCTATAATATTTGGAAGTAAGTATGGGTATGAGGTCCATGCTTATAATGCCATTGGCATTTTACTTGTCTCTGTAGGTCTTTTATGGTCAGGAGTATCTGAAGCTAATAGTGATAAAAGTGTCGCTTGGTTTCGCGCTATTTTAGCTACTTTCATATTTCAAATTGCATTTTTATCTGTAGTAAAGTGGCAAGGCCTCATGATGAGAGAAGAGTTAAAATTGGAGTGGGGGCTACCATTTTATTTTGGTGAATTAGAGTCTTTATGGTTCTTGCCAATTGTATTTTTAGTATCAAGTGTTAGTCAGGGAGTGGTATATTTGGGGAGACAGAAAGAGAAAGCAGATAAGAGGTTATTGTATTATGCAACTGTCGGTGGTATTTTTAACGGTTTATCTTATCACTTGATGGTAGGGGCTATAAGGTCGGCAAGAGGTATAGAAAGCATGCTTATTTTACCAATACTTTCAGTTGTTGTTATTGTACTCTGTAATATTTGGGGGCAGAAGTTGTACAAAGAAAAAGTTAACTGGAAAGCAAGCCTTCTGTCGTTAATAGGGCTTGTGATTGCAATGGTGCACTAGTCGTTTAAGTCAAAATCAAAGAAGTCATAACTTGTTTTTTGTCCATAGTGCTTGATCAAATTTTCAGCTTTTTGAAAGTCTTTTTGCTTTAGTCTCTGGTATGTTTTTAATCCTTTAGCATTAAGGCCTTGCTGAAAATACAGGGTTCCAAGCTTTAGTAAGCTATCAGTATCATCTGGGCATAACTTTAAAATAGTTTCATACTCTTTGATCTCTTCCTCAGGCATTTGCAAATCTCTATAACTATATACAAGCTGGATGTGAACCCATGGATCTTCGGGTGCGTAATCATTAAGTATTTTAAACTCTTCCATAGCTTGTTTAGAGGTAGCTTTAAACTTTTCCTCTAACTCTTCCTGGTAGTTATCAAAACAAAGCCAGTCGTATTCTTCTGGAGGATCAGACTTTAATGGAGTTGAATAAAGGGAAGAGAGCATAACTAAGGCGTTTGCTAGCGAGGCATGTATTTCTAAATTGGTTGGTTCACATTTTACTAGCTTAAGGTGCTCTTCAATAGATGCTTGGTAAAGGTTCTCTTTAAAGCGTAGAGTGTCTTCCCAGTGTAAGTAAGCACTTAATTTTTTGCATGTTTGCCTAAACATATCTAAAAAGTACGGAGGATTGTAGAAGTCTAACTCTTTGTTATCTAATATATTAATTAACTTAAAAGAGGCCCCTGCAATTGCAATATGATGTTCAGGAATATTATCTTGATAATTGATAATTTCTTTGCATGCATGGATATACTGTTCTTTTAAATCGAGGTAGTGTTCCGGTTTTCTAGCAGAAAAATATAAGCGTAGAATAAGGTAAGAAAATACTGTTAAAAACAGTAAAGCTAGGGATATAGAAAAAACTGAAGAATGAGTGTAGGTAGGAAATAGAATTGATAAAACAGTTAGCTCGATAAAAGCAATCAGGAAAAATACTAAGTTGAAGAGGGTGTAGGATTTGGCGATAAACTCAAACTGCTCCAAAACAGCAGGCTGAAGTTTTTCTACCTGCTTGTAGAAAAACTTCTTATCAACAAAGAAAGTTTTGTCAAAATCGGCTTGAGAGCTAGACATGATCCTACTTTATGGTTTTTTGTTATGAATCTAATCATACCTGTCATTTTAATTCTTAACAATAAGACCTTATTAAAAAGCGCGATAAGTTTGAGATTCTTAACAGATATATTGAAATGCATGACTACTAAATACTACTAGATCTTCTAGTATTTCTTTGTCAAATATAGTATTATGAAGCTAAGATGCGAGCTTTATTGCATTTACATATTTTATGCTTAAAATGGTTAAATTTATGGGTAAAGGAAATCTTAAGCAAAAACTCTATGATGCTATGTGGCATCCTCTTTTTGCTATTGTAAGGCGAATCATTAACTGGATAACTAGGCAATTTATCTATGTTGGTGCCTCATCTTTACACCAGATTTCCCATTTATTTATACCTTCCTCACCCCTTAGTAGTGCTTATTGCAGAAAGCTCTCAAGGCAAGATTTAGAGACTAACTATGGTGGGGTAGAATTTTGTCTTCCTATTGGTGAAAAAGTAGTCATCAATGGGGTCTATCTAAGTGTGCTGCTGTTTAAAGAAAAACAGCTATCTTTTACCTCTGATCCAGAAGAAGTTGCTAAGTTAAACTCTTTAAGTAATGATGGTGAGACAGTTGTCCTATTTCTTGGAAACAATGAGTATTTTGAAGAAGAAGAGTCTAAACTTCGAGCGAAATGGTATCTATTGCAAGGTAAAAATGTACTGATGTTTAACTATCCTGGTTATGGTGATAGTAAAGGCACCCCCTCTCATAGGACTACAGATGAGGCTGCCCATATGATATACAATTTAGTGAAATCAGCGCAGTATACAAGTAGTTCAGGAGAGGTTTTATGCAAGCTTCCAGCAAGACCTAAAAGTGATGAGCAAATTATCCTACATGGATATTCTCTAGGAGGCGGGATAGCTTCACGTCTAGTAGGACAGCTTAAAAAAGAGCAGGATTCTTACCCTAGGTTATTACTAGATAGGACATTTGATAATATCTATACAATAGCTCTACAGTTTATACCGGAATCCTTACGAAAGCTTTCCATTGTAAGACAAGCCTTAAAAGAAGTTATAGAAGAAAACTATGACTATAGGTCTGTTGAATTTTTAAGAAAGTATGACAAAAAAAACTTATTTGTAATCCATGCAGACTTTGATGAGTTAATGTTTGAAGATACAAAGAGGGCTCTCAATAGAGCTGTTGAGGATGCTGAAGAAAATAAAAGAGCTACAGTTGTGAATGTAAAAAAAAAACATGGAACTGAATGGGAAGAAGTAGTAGGTCATATGCAGCGAAACCACAGAGAGCGCCTAGAAGACTTAGAGGTTTTTCTACGTATTATTAACAGAGGGCGAGTAGAAGCATATACTCAAAAAGAAGAAGAAAACTCCTGGTTATCTAGTATTAGAAAAGGGGTCACTAAAGTCTTCTCTATCTTTCAGAAAGACCAGGAAAATTAATAATAAGAACTTTCATTACTTAAACTTAACTCTGATACTTTTAGATTAAAGTATTTGCTAGCGTTATGTACTAATGCTACTTTTTGTTTATCTTGCTCTTTGACAGCATTTAGATAAACATTTTGCAAAAGCATTTTAATATCTTCTTTTAGAAAACGTTTTAAGCCTTCCTCTAAGGATTGATCTGCCGCAATCATTAGCTTTAGTGCTAGTTTTTCTTTACCTTTTTCTAGCCACTGGGCACCAGCAATATTGACTAGCTTTTTAGCTAGCTTTAGGCGGTGTTGAGCTGATGAGATATTCGTTTTATAAAACTCAATATAGCTTAGTATAAAATCAGTGTTTACTTCCTGATTTTGTAGCATGCCTACAATACTATCTTGCATCATTGGCGCTATTTTATCTTCTAAGCTTTGGTTTATAGTGTCTAGTTCTTTAGCTAATTTCCAGTAGGATTGAAGCTTATCAAAGTGATTCTCCAGGATACTTTTTGCAATGTCTGAGGAAAGGTACTTTCTTAGGCTAGATAAAAACATTGGGTAGGTAGAGCTAATCTCTTTTCCTTGCTGAATCAACTTTTCTTCAAGATCTGTAGAGAATGTATCTTCCTGGAAAGCATTTAGTAATTTGTAAGCTATTTGGTTAAGTTGCTCTTTTGCTTTCCAGTTTTCTAAAAAACTTAGTGTTGGTGTGATATGTTGTAAAGAAGGTGTAGGAGTAACAAAAATATAGTTCTCAATATGCTTGCTTAGCTGATTAAGGATTCCTTCTTTATAATGCTTATGTTCATTGCTATGTATAGGTAAATTTTCAAAGTATGTCTTGGCTAGCTCTAGGTATGGGCCGGAAGCTTCGATAGGTTTTGCAAAAGCATCTAACAGGTAGCTTCTGCCTATTAAGTAGTAGGTATGTTGCTTACTTTTTTCTATAGTTGCCTTTTTTAAGAATAATTCGAGGTCTTTCCTTGCCTCAATCCAGCTGCCTTTTTCAACCTTGGCTTCAATACTCTTTAGTGAGATAAAGTCAGAGTCAATAGTTTGAGAAAAGCGCACCTTTAACCATGGAAATTCCTTTAATACAGATAGCTCATCGTAAGGCTTGCTTTGTAGGTAAGAAATCGATTTATTATAATCTTTCTGATAGAACGACTGTAGTCCTAGAAAAACAGGTAGCGATGCAAAATTAGGGTTAAGCCTTTGCATTTCAGTTACAGAGTTTAAAAATGAAGCTTTATCATTCTCTTGATAGGCATTAAGAGCTTGATTAGTTAGTATTTCAAAATATAGCTGCTTATGTTGGCCTTCAATATTGTTAAGTGATTTACCTAGAAGCTGTTTTGCAAGAGAAGTCTTTCCCTGTTGTTTGGCAATATAGGAAAGAGATAAATAGTACTGACTCAGGGGTATTTTATTCTTTACTACTTCTAAGTTACGCTTGGCTTCAATAAAGTCATTTTTTAAGAAAGCTTCAAGAGCATGATTAAGCTGATAATCTTCATTAAAATGGTGAATAATAAAGCCGCCTATACCTAATAGAAGGATGCCAAAGACTATAATAATGGGTCTAATGAAGTTGATAAGTTTCATGTTTATCTCTCTGGCTTTTTTGTAGTTAGTTCATAGGTATCTAAAGGTCCAAATTAGCTAAAGGAGCAGTTTAATTCAATCTTTTTAGCAAGTTATTTCTTCAAAAAATAGGTGAAAGAATATACAAAAATGCATTACGTTTAATAACTTATTCATAGAGATTAAAAAAAAGATTTATTTTATTTTAATCTTTTGACATAATTGACCTAGGGGAAG
>JAACFD010000233.1 GCA_009937555.1 Chlamydiales bacterium
GATCCTACCCCTCGTCCAACTTCAGTGTCGTTTACTACAACATTAACTAAAAACTCTTTGTTATGATCAGGACCTTCCTCAGCTAAAATTTCATAGAAGGGAGCTTTTTGGTAACGCTTTTGGGAAAAATCTTGAAGCTCTGCTTTGTAATTTCGGTAAGGCTGGTCAAGTATACTCTCAATATCATTTTCAAACTGACTCAGAATAAAGTTTTGAGCTACTTTAAACCCCCCGTCTAGAAATATAGCTCCTAAAACAGCTTCAAATAAGTCTGCTATAATTGAGCTTCTAGCTTTACCTAAATTAATCTGTTCCCCTTTGCCTAAAAGGACATACTTTTCTAGAGCAAGACGTTTTATAAAGTTTTCACAACTGGCAGCCTCCACAAGACGCGCTCTTAGGGAAGAGAGCTCACCTTCAGGCTTACTCGGATATAAAAGGAAAAGATGTTGAGCAATCACTAGATTTAAAACAGAATCTCCAAGAAACTCTAAGCGCTCGTTATGCCCAGAAGACTCCTGTTTATTCTCATTTACATATGACCTATGGGTAAACGCTAAAATCAACAAAGATTTTTCTTTAAAGGTATGACCTATAGTTTCTTCAATTTGCTCTAATGATTGTTCTAATTCACTTAAAGTACTCATAACTTCCTATCGACAAGATTTTGTCAGAATATAATGCAATTCAAATTAGTTCTCAACTTGGTATTTATTCGCTAATACACTATCATAAATTTCTACTTACTTAGCTCAAACCTCTAAGATATAAACCCCCAGGTATTTAGCATGGCCAATATTAACCCCTATTTCCTCAATTTAGAAAGTGGATATTTATTTCCTGAAATTGCTAAACGAAAAGAAACCTTTTTAAAAAAGAACCCTGACAGTAGAGAGCTGCTTAATTTAGGCATCGGAGATATTTCATTACCAATTGCCTCTTATATCACTGAGGCTATTTCAAAAGCTGCCCTTGAAATGAGTAGCACTGACACACTAAAAGGATATGGACCAGGGAGTGGTTACAAATTTCTGAAAGAAGCGATTATTCAAAATGAGTACCCAAACTTAGGTTTAAGCTGTGACGAAATTTTTATTTCTGATGGGAGCAAATGCGATACTGCTAATATCTTAGAAATTTTTTCTGAAGAAAGCATGATTGGTATTTCCGATCCTTCCTACCCTGTATATCTTGAGAGTGCTACTGTTAAGGGGATTGATCTTAAAAACGGTAAACTTAAGCTTCTCCCCTGCCTAGAAGAGAATAATTTTTTACCTGTCCCTCCGAACTTTCACCTAGACTTAGTCTACTTATGTTCACCTAATAACCCTACTGGAACAGTTTTTACAAAAGATCAACTTACTAACTGGGTAAATTACGCTCGCAAAGAAAAAGCCATCCTTCTTTTTGATAGCGCTTATAGTTGTTTTATCCAAGATGAAACTATACCTAAAAGCATATTTGAAATTCCTGGGGCTGAAGAAGTTGCTATTGAATTCAGAAGTTACTCTAAGAGTCTTGGGTTTACAGGCCTACGTCTTGCTTACACTCTAGTACCTAAAAAATTGAAAGCCTACAGTAATGAAAAAACTCTTAGTGTACATCACTTGTGGGGCAGAAGACAGGACATGAAGTTTGGGGGAGCAAGCTACCCAATGCAAAAAGGGGCTTTAGCTTACTACGATGAAGAAGGAAAAAAGCAGGCTCAGCAAAACATTAACAGCTACATGAGCCAAGCCCTTCGCTTAAGACAGGCATTAGAAGGAATGAACTTTACCTGCTTTGGAGGTAAGCACTCTCCTTACATATGGGTAAAAACTCCCAAGCAAATGCTCTCATGGGACTTTTTTAACTTACTATTAGAGAAATCTCAAATTATTGGAATTCCCGGAAGAGGCTTTGGCATTCACGGTGAGGGCTACATTCGTTTCTCTTGTTTTGCCTCATCTAATACAATTGACCAAACTATTAAAAGAATAGAAGAAATAAAAAAAGAGTTAGACAATGAAGTTCACATGCTTACCCGAACATAGAGATTACTACAATAAAGAAGGCCTTATCCTATTTGAGAAGATTATCACGGAAGAGAAAGCTAAAACTCTTCTGGCTGACGCTAAACTCTCCATGAAATCAAGAAAACTTTTAGATAAGCGCCAAAAGTACCATAGTTCAGAAGCTCAGGAACGTTTCTACTATGGGCGCAATTTATGGATGGACTCACCTTCTTTTAAATCACTTGCTCATAGCAAGACCCTCCATAATCTAATTCAGGATCTACATAATATTAAGTCAACTTTGCTTGCTTTTGATCAACTGTACATAGCTGCTAAAGCTTTCCAACCTTTCCAGGAAAACTTTGCAAACACCTTTTGTATTAAACCTATTTTATCTTCTCTAATAATATGCCTAGAACCAAGCACTAATATAGAAGCAGATTCGTTCTGGTCATTTGAAAAGCTTTCAGGAATGATCATTAATCCCGAAACAAAGCTTCCTACTGCACCTAAAGATGGCACCTATGTCATACTTGCCTTTTGCCAAGAAACTGCACAGTATATACTAAATGAGCATGATATAAATACTCACTTTCTAAAGCACCTAGGGTTAAGTTTTGGATCATCCATTAGCTCCAAACATTTCCCTAAAGTAGATCATCTCTAAACAGCTTTTGAAAAACTAGATTGTTTCTTTTTATTCTTTTGATAATACCGGTCAAAGCACGAGGCAATATTTCTTATAAATAGCTCGCCTTTTTTAGAAACACTTATTTTTTTTGATTCTATTTGAAGCATTTCTTTTTTCTGAAATTCCTCTAGCAGCTTCATCTCTTGATGGAAATAGCTTTTAAAATTGAAGTAAAAGGAAGCTTCAAATTGATCCATATCTAGCTCAAATCTACACATCAAAGAAGAGATCACCCATTTTCTTGCTTTATCATCTTCATTTAGAATACAGATTCGATTTATAGGCAATTGCTCAGAATCCAGTACGCTGTAATAATCATCTAACTGTTTTTCATTTTGAAAGAAGTGCCCATTTACCTCTCCTATAGAGGTGACTCCCAGCCCAATTAAATCCGGGGAAGCTTTCAGAAAGTACCCTTGAAAATTTCTCTGAAGAGTTTTTTGCCTGTAAGCTTTAGCAAGCGGAGAATCTTCTAGGGCAAAATGATCCATACCAATTGCAGTGTACCCATGTTCTTTAAAAACCTCTCTAGCATTCAAGTAAATCATAAACTTTTCTTCTATCTGAGGTAAATCTTCATCTTTAATTGCTTTTTGATGAGCCTTTAACCAGGGAATTTTTGCATAAGAAAACAATGCAATACGATCAGGTTTAAGAGATAGTATGTCTTCACAAGTTTGCTTGAATGTATCTATAGTTTGAAA
>JAACFD010000234.1 GCA_009937555.1 Chlamydiales bacterium
ACTCCCCTTACTATGGAATGGCTTGGTTTTCTCAGGGTGTATACTTCTTCGATGAAGCTCAAAAACGTAGCTCTGAAGAAGGCGTCCAAGAAAAAAAACTCTATGAAAAGAGCATTCATTTCTTAAACAAAGCCTTCAAGTTTTTAAAAGAGAAAGACTCTGAAAAAGCAGCTTTAGCCATCAAGTATAGCATATATGCTTACCACTACCTTGATTCGAAAGAAGCTAAATATCAGGCCCTATCACTCATAAAGCAACTATTTAATAACTACTCAGAAGCTGCTTCATTACTACCAAATAAGGATGAAATCCTCTACTTAGAGGCTAGCATTGCTGCAAGCCTATTAGAGGAGACACAAAACTTACCCTTCTTATCTACCATTGAAAAAGCTAAAGATAAAATACTGGAGCTAGCTCCACAAGGTCCCTATGCAGACAAAGTTCTTTACCTTTCAGCTGTAATTAATTTTCAGCTCAAAAAATATGAACTGGCTGAAGAGGACTTTACAAGCTTAGCAACTAACTACCCTAGCTCTCCTCACCTTGCCGAGGCTTTATTTTGGCTCGCTGAAACCTCTGAATGGCTAGAACGTGACCCTAAAACAATAAAATCTCTAAGACAACGCGTCTTTACTAACTTTCCTGAGGCTAATTTTGCTGCAGAAGCTTACTTTAATTTTTACTCTTTTGCAGAGTATTTACAAGGGGAAGATACAGCCTATAAGCACCTACAGAAAATGCCCCAGTTATTCCCTAGGTCTAACTTTAGCATTGTTGCCCACTATCTAATTGGACTACAGCACAAGCAGGAAAACCTTAATCAAGATATCCAGGTAAGCAGCCCTAGAAACTTACAAGCTGCTTTTACCGCATTTGAACATGCTAAAGATCTTTTTGTTAAAAACTACGATGAGCAACTTATCCCTGACACTTCAATTGCTTATTTTGCAGACATTTACTTCAAGAGCTTCGCAGAGTTGCCATCAATACGTAATATTCAGGCTTTCCATGCACTTGGCACACAAAAACGTGTCTTTCTAGAGCAAGCAAGCACTCTTTACCAAGACTTTATTCAGGAACTAGAGAACCCTGAAGGCCTATATAGCAAGCATATCTCAAGTGATTCTCTCTCCCCCACCTTAGAAGAAAGCCTCTACGAGCTAGCAAAACTGTATCTAGAATCTAAACAAGATGAGCTTGCTGAGAGCCAGTTTGTTAAACTTCAAAGACAGCAACAAGCTTCAGGTAAAACTCATAGCTATTTTGGCTCTAGAGTATGGTACCACCTTGGAGAAATAAAGAAGAATAGACGAGAATATAAAGAAGCGCTTAATTGCTTTCTAAAATCAGAAAGCACAGCTACGCATAACACAATTTCAACAGAAAAAAAATTAAAGCTTTGGCTAGAGATAGCACGCTGCCATCAGCAGCTAGACCAGCTAGATGAAGCTATGTTAGCTCTATCTAAAGTAATTAATGAATTCGTCTCTTCTGAACTAAGAGTAGAGGCTATGTTTTTGCGTGCTCTCATTTATGAGCAGCAAGGAAAAAGAGATTTTGCTATCAAGCAATTAGAATCAACATCAAAAAAAACCGGAGAATGGGCTGCTAAAGCTCAGGATAAATTGAGACAAGATTATGGATTTCAATAATATTACAACGTCATTATTAGATTACCTTTCAAACTGGAACACAGTAATGGTCATTATCATTGCTTGTTCAATGCTTTCTGTAACCATTTTTATTGAAAGGTTGTTCTTCTTATTTAAATCATCTAGTAACACAGACCAGTTGATGCTAAAAATACGCCAAGTTATCAAAGACCAAGGCGTTTTTGAGGCAATTAAAGTTTGTGAAGAAACAGGAGGATCTGTTGCTCATATCTTAAGAACAGGCCTCTCAAAATATGATAGACCTAAAGAGCAAATAGAGTCAGCGATGGAAGTAACTGCTACTTCTGAAATTGCCCTTCTAGAGAAGAATACAAAAATTCTCTCAATGATTGGCCATATCGCCCCCCTAATTGGACTGCTAGGGACTGTTTTAGGTTTTATACAAGCTTTCTCTGAAATGAGGACTACAGGACTAATGGATATTTCCACTACAAGAATCGGGGAAGCTATGGAATATGCTTTAATTACCACAGCTGCTGGCCTAACTGTAGCGATTCCTACAGTTGTTGCTTACAATTATATTGTTAGCCGCATCGAATCCTTTGTTTTAGACATGCAAGTAACTTCATCTGAGATTATTGATATCTTAGTCAACAGACAAGTAGAGCATTATGAAGCTTAAAACAAACTTAAAACCTGCTGGTAACTTAATTGACTTAACTCCTTTAGTAGATGTTATATTTCTTCTACTAATCTTTTTTATGGTGACTTCAGATATCTTACCTTACAAGTCAATAAACATTCAGCACCCTGAACTTAGCAAAGACACTTCATCTGTAACTAGTGAACTTGTTGTTACTATGGATGCCCAGCATGTTATCTACCTTGGTAAGCAAAAAGATATTGTAGACCTGTTTTCCTATAAGGACCATCTTGATCAAGAGATTAAAAACCTCAGCGATGGCCCTGAATTTACTCCAAGCGTTGTGCTAAGTGTGGATAAGCGAGTGGATTATGGAACCTTCCTTAAACTTTTTGCTTTGACACAAGAGTGCAGCTCTAAAGTTAGACTAGTCTTTAAACCCATGCTAGAAGAAGAGGCAATATAGGCTCTGCTATGCTTAGTGAACTGCAAAAAAGAAAAAAGCTACTTTCCTCCACTTTTTCAAAAGCGGTTTCTATTACTTTGCTAATCCACTTAATATGCCTAGCCATATTTAAGGTGAAGATGTCTTTACCTGCCGCTGAAGCCCCCCCCATTATCATACAAGCCGAAGCAAGCATCGTAGAATTTCACCAAACAGAGCTTCAGTTATCTGAGAATTTAGAAGCTGGTCCTAAAATAGCAGAGAGCGCTCAAAAAATAAGTAAACCCTCGAGCCCTCACCCTTTTTGGAAGCAGCCACAACTTGAGCCAATCGCAGTAGAGCAACAAAAACCACTTGATGTCGATAAGCACATTCATCCTCGGTCATTTGAGCAACTAGAAAGACTACCTTTCGAATTAAACGACAGTACCAACCTCTCCTACGGAACCTCATATAGGCCTGTAAAAGTGGAGTTATTTGGTGACTTAGCTAAAAGGTCAGCCCAGTTTATTCCTTATAGAGAAGACTTTGCCTACTACCCTAAAAATACGCAGACTATTCCTTTCCTTTTTACTTTC
This sequence comes from Chlamydiales bacterium, assembly GCA_009937555.1. Classification (GTDB taxonomy): domain Bacteria; phylum Chlamydiota; class Chlamydiia; order Chlamydiales; family JAACFD01; genus JAACFD01. The sequence continues at coordinate 3,280 of JAACFD010000234.1, forward strand.
AATGTTAAGGTTGAAAATAAAACAGGTGAAATTTTTTGGATCGCCCCCAGTAAAGAAAGCCACGAGGTCGCTTCAGTAAAGAAACTAGAGCTACTCGCACAAAA
>JAACFD010000027.1 GCA_009937555.1 Chlamydiales bacterium
ATACGGTTCTATTAACTCAAGAGAAGTATCTGGGTTTATAGCTAGACCAACTTCACAGTTGCAGGTTCTTATAAATTCTATTGTCTCCATGACATTTTCTGTAGCTTCAAAATGGAAGGTAATAGAGCTTGCTCCTGACTGTACAAACTTTTCTACATAATCATATGGATTATAAATCATAAGATGTACATCAAGAAAGAGTTTAGTATGTCTGCGAATAGCACAAAGAACGGATGGCCCTATAGTGATGTTAGGTACAAAGTGTCCGTCCATAACATCTATGTGTATAGCATCAGCACCGGCCTCCTCTATTCGTTTGACTTCATCTGCTAGTGTTGAAAGATCTGCAGAGATAATAGATGGAGCAATTTCGATAGCGTTTGTTGACATATTTACCTTTTGATATTGTATATTTTAGAATGTTCCAGGAAGTGTTAGATTTGCTTCTTGTATTGAAGACTGAATTAAAGAAATAAATTTCTCTTTTTTTTCTTTATCGTAACAACGGTATACAAAAGCAAGAATATTTCTTTCTTTAACTGACACAAAACTGTGGGCCAAATGAACAGCAGGGATCTCTAAAGTCTTTAACGCGCTCATGATTCTCTCTCTATCTTCAGCATCCTCTAAAACAATAATGACGTATGCAAAATCTGTATCCAGATTAGTTCGTATCAAGTAAGGGACACTTTCAGCCAGAGAATCATCTAAAGCCTCTAAAAACATTAAAAATAAAATACGCAGAGCTGTTGGTTCTAGTACACTTCTTAAAACATTTGGCTCTATTGAGTAGAAAAAGTTCTCTAACAAGATGTCTTGGTATTGCTTGGTATTTGTTAGTAAACTTTGTAGGGACTCAAAAGCTTCACTCTCTTTTGAAATCATTCCTCCATTATAGTCTCTAAACTCCCCAATAATATTCTTAAGCTCATGAGCAATAACTTGACGGGCTTTGTAAAGGTCAATTGAGTTATCTTCTCTTAAAAAAGAATGCTTTTCTAGCTTAACAGCAAAAACATGCGCTTCTTTTGGGTACTTCTTCCTTAGGTAACCAACGGTCCGTACTCTGTCTTCAATAAACTCCATAGATGAATCAGCTTCTTTAAAAAGCTCTTCCATACTTGGAGTATCATTTTTTACTACACGAAGCATTATGATAGTAAAGTTAATGTCTTCATCTGACTGCTTATCAAAGCAAATCATAACCTGAGGTAAATCTCTTGTAAAACATAGCTGGTCGCTAAGAGTTACAATATGCCGCATGATTTCTTCTTCATTTCTAGGCATAAACACTGGGTGCATCAAGTGCTCTACTCTTCCCTTGAGCTCAACAGCTAGCTTTTCTTTAAGTTCGCGTATTTCATCTAGTGAGAAGTATTCACCACTTGTCTTTTCAAACTCCGCATAAACAGTAACTAAAGGAGGAGATTTAGATACATTTGACAGATAAGAACCTTCAACAATTTTAACATCAGGGAAAAAGGTAGATACTCCTTTTAGCAAATGACGCTCTTCAAAAATTTCGTTATCGCGAATTAGGTTTATACAAACTAAAATACCTAGAACTTTCTTTTTTTTACGGTTTTTAAAATTCAGGGTAGCGTTAAACAGTTTAGTAAAGACATGTCTTTTATCTGGAAAAGATTCTAATGCTAACATCAAAGAACGCTTCAAGAGGTACTGTACATATATAATACGACTCATATGACGGTAATCACGGATATCTTTAAAATCTTGCCCGCAGGTTACAAGAAAATGCTGCATATTGGTTAAAGTATCGTAGTTAAACTCATCAGGCCTTCTTTTAAGTAGAGTCACGATATTTTCTTGAATTAATGCTGTCTTTTCATCGCTAGAGAAGCCTTTAACTTCAAGAATTCTACTAGCATGATATGGAGATGTCACCCCTAGCTGAACTTCTTTTTCTACCATTTTCAGGTTCTTCTCAATAGCATAAAGATCTTGATCTTTTTCTACTCTTAAACTAATCAACGCAGCAGTATAAACATCATCTCCAAGCTGAGGTAAGAGAAAGTCTACCCCACAAAAGGCATCGACATTAAAAAACTTACCAGGTACTAGCCAACGGCTCAATAGCTCATAAAAATATTTCCCAGCGTTTAGTCGATGCTTAGTTAATAAGAAAAAAGAAAGGCTGAAAGGTACTTGGCCAAGCTCAGAGTGAGTGAATAGTGGGAGCAGAGCGTGAAAACGCTTTTTTTGCGCTTGAAATTTTCTAAAACTATCAGCTTTTTCAAATACAAAGTTCTTCGGCAAGAGCTTTGACATGATATACTTAACCAAAAGGCTATAATGTTCATTATCACCTGCTTGACCATTTAGATCTGCTAATGGTTTTACTTCAGGTAAATTAATTTCTTTTCTCATAAACAGGCTTTTCCCTCTAACTCATAAAGTCGCTGACAACTTTTTGTCTGCTGTTTTTCCCCTATCCAAGTTTCTTTTCCTTTAGAAAGAAAAGACATTACCTTTAATGGCAATAAGTTTTTTTGAGCTAACATAAGACTTCGCCTATGCAGCACTCCATTCTCCTCTTTTACCAAACTTAAAGCTTCATCATACCCCATGCTAGGAATGTGTTTTGCCTTAAGGTCTTTTTTAGGATCAGTATTATACACTCCCGGCACATCTTTGTAAAACTCTACAACATCAGCATCTAGCGCAACCCCAAGGGCAACAGCTGTAGTGTCTGACCCGCCTCTACCTAATGTAGTGATCTCCTTTTGCATACTAACCCCTTGAAAACCAGCTACTATCGCTATAGCCCCAGAGTCTAAACACGCCTCTATTCTTGAAGGCCTCACATCAACTATATTCGCTTGATTATGCTCTATATCAGTAATAATTCCCGATTGACTTCCTGTAAAACTAAAGGCTTTGAGACCCACTTTATCTAGAGCCATAGCTAGAAGAGATATGCTTACTCGCTCACCTACAGAAACAAGCATATCCAATTCTCTCTTAGGGGGTTGATCATTTACAGTCATAGCTAACTCCAACAAACGGTCTGTCATTTTAGCCATGGCTGAAACTACTACTACTAGCCTTGGATAAAGCTTTGCTTTTTCAGATATAATACCTGCAATCTTCTGAAAGCTTTCAGGCTGCGCTACAGCTGCTCCGCCAAATTTTAGTACAATACATTGGGTCATTTTATTTACCAGTTACTGCTAAGTAGGAAAAGCTTAAATTATAGCGATATTTTCTACAAGCTATAGAGAGAGGATTAGCAAACTTGGTAGGAAATTCTTGATATAATCCTTTGCAAGCATTAAATTTTATACCTTAAAAAAGGACAAAAGATGTTTATTATCAAAAAGAAATTTAAATTTGAAGCGGGACACCAGCTAACTTACCATGAGGGTAAATGCTCTTCACCTCATGGCCACTCTTATGAAATAGAGGTAGTTCTTCGAGACAGTGAGCTAAAAAAAAGCGGTCCTGAAAAAAATATGGTTCTAGATTTCTACCACATATCCAAAGCCGTAAGACCATTAATAGAAAGCCACTTAGATCACAAATGGTTAAATGACACTCTTGAAACAGACTCCCCTACAGCAGAGTTCATAGCCCATTGGATTTTTCATCAACTAAAACCTCAACTACCGCTGTTATATAAGGTTAGTGTTTGGGAGACTCAAACTAGTAAAGTTAGCTACACTGAAAGCTAGATTTCAAATTTTAGTTTTACAGCTCAAAGGGGTTAAAATTAAGATTGCCTTAATCTTAACCTCCTGATACAATGCCTTTTCTAGTTAAAAATTTAGGAGAAAACTTTACAATGTCAAACAACTCAGAATATACATGGAACGACCTTAACCTTTTAGATGACGTAGACTTCGATCAAAACGAAGCTAACGAATTTAAAAATTTATTAGGTGGGAAGCCAGACGCTACTAGTGCAGAACAGCGCTCAGCAATGCTTCCAGGTACAATTTTATCAGGTAAAATCGTAGAAATCAGCAAAGACTTCGTTGTCGTAGATGTTGGTTTAAAATCTGAAGGACTAGTACCTATTCAAGAGTTTAGAAACCCAGAAGAACTTGTCTTAGGCAACTCAATCGAAGTTTTACTGGACTACCCAGAAGATGAAGACGGACAGGTTGTACTTTCAAAAGAAAAAGCAGATCGTGAAAAGCAGTGGAAATTCATCCTTGAAAACTGTGAAGAAGGTTCTATTGTTAACGGTACTGTCTTAAGGAAAGTAAAAGGTGGTCTAATGGTTGACATTGGTATGGAAGCTTTCCTACCAGGTTCTCAAGTTGACAATAAACGCATCAAAAACCTTGATGATTACTTAAATCAAACTTTTGAATTCAAAATTCTTAAGATTAATATCGAAAGAAAGAATGTTGTTGTATCTAGAAGAGAATTACTTGAAGCAGAAAGAATTTCTAAGAAAGCTGAACTACTTGAAACCATTAAAATTGGCGATGTAAGAAAAGGTACAGTTAAAAACATCACTGATTTTGGTGTTTTCTTAGACCTCGACGGTATTGACGGTCTACTACACATTACAGACATGACTTGGAAGCGTATTAAGCACCCATCAGAAATGGTTGAGCTTAGCCAAGAACTAGAAGTTATGATCTTAAGTATTGATAAAGAAAAAGGTCGCGTAGCTCTAGGACTTAAGCAAAAAGAAAACAATCCTTGGTTAGAAATTGAGCAAAAATACCCTGTTGGCACACGTGTTAAAGGACGTATTGTTAATTTACTACCTTACGGAGCATTTATTGAAATCGAAGAAGGTATTGAAGGACTTATCCACGTTTCAGAAATGTCATGGGTGAAGAATATTACTGATCCTAGTGAAGTTGTTAACAAAGGCGACATGGTTGAAGCAATTGTTCTTTCTATCCAAAAAGAAGAAGGGAAAATTTCTTTAGGTATTAAGCAGACTGAAAGAAATCCTTGGGATGATGTAGAAGATAAATACCCTGTTGATAAGAATGTTGAAGTTGAGATTCGTTGCTTAACTAACTACGGTGCATTTGTTGAGCTAGAGCCAGGTATTGACGGCCTTATCCACATTTCAGATTTAAGCTGGACTACAAAAGTATCTCACCCTTCTGAAGTACTGAAGAAAGGTGACAAAGTTCAAGCAACTATTCTGTCAGTAGATAAAGAAAGCAAGAAAATCACACTAGGCATCAAGCAACTAAGTGACAACCCTTGGGATTCTATTGAAAAAACCATGCCTGTAGGTTCTCTAGTTAGCGGAACAGTAACTAAAATTGCTGCTTTCGGAGCTTTTGTTGAACTAAGTAACGGTATTGAAGCTTTAATTCATGTTACAGAGCTTTCAGATCAAACTTTTGGAAAAGTTGAAGATGTAGTGAATAAGGGTGACGAAGTAACAGCAAAAGTTGTTAAACTTGACCCTGACCACAAGAAGATTGCTCTATCTATCAAAGAACACCTAATTGAAAAAAATCAGGTGAACAGAGATGATATCGTAACTGAAGAGCAAGAAGCTCAGAAAGAAGAAAATAAGGAAGAAGAGTAAACTTTTTTCTTGAATTAGTGTATCTTCCCTAAATCCCTTTTAAAGGGGTTTAGGGATTTTTTTTAAATAACAGCTTATTTTTAGCTACTAATAAATTTAAGCTAACGAAAAAAAACTTATTATATTACAATAATAACTTATCTATAAAATGCTTAAGTTCGTTTTTGAATGAGTATTTTAACCTAAGTAAAAAGGCTTTTGCTATGAACAAAGACTTAATCGCAATTTTTGAATATCTAGAAAGAGAAAAGGGTATCAAAAGAGATGTTGTTACTACAGCTATTGAAGATGCACTACACGCAGCTGCAAAAAAAAGCGTGCAGGATATACCTAATATCCGCATCAACATAGACCCGAAAACCGCCAATATTGATGTTCTTTGCGAAAAAGTCATTGTTAAAGAAGTAGAAGACCCTACTGTTGAAGTTTCGATAGAAGAAGCTCAAGAGTTAGATCCCGACTGTGAAGAAGGGCAATATATTGATATTGTAGTAACACCAAAAGACTTTGGAAGAATAGCAGCCCAAACCGCTCGTCAAATTATTACACAAAAGCTAAGAGGCGCTGAAAAAGACGTTATTTATGAAGAGTACAGGCACCGTGTGAATGAGATTATCTCAGGTACTGTAAAGCGCTTTGTTAGAGGCAGCAACATTATCATTGACTTAGGAAAAGTAGAAGCTATTTTACCTTCAAGAAACTACCCTAGGTCTGAGCACTATCGTGTTGGCGATAAACTACAAGCGATCTTACTTGAAGTACGAGAAACTGAAAATGGTGGTGCAGAAGTTGTCCTTAGCCGTTCTCACCCTGAATTTGTTAAGCAACTCTTTATTTTAGAAGTACCTGAGCTTTCAGACGGCACTATCACAGTCGAGCGTATTGTTAGAGAAGCTGGTTATCGCACTAAGTTAACAGTAAATAGCTCTGACGAAAGAGTGGACCCTGTAGGCGCATGTGTAGGTATGCGTGGAAGTAGAGTTAAAAATGTAGTCAGAGAACTAAATAACGAAAAAATTGACATCGTTCCTCATACCAATGACCCTATTGAACTTCTACAAGCTATACTGGCTCCGATCGAGATTAATAAATATAGCGTCGCTGAAAATGAAGATGGTGACATGCTAATTAGTATTGTAGTGGAAGATGAAGACTTCCCTACTGTTATTGGAAAGCGCGGCTTAAATGCTCGTCTCAACGCTTCTCTTATTGGAGCTGAGCTTGATATTCAAAAAGCAACAGATTTCAAGAGAAGAAAAGAAATCCAACGTATTCAGCTTGCTGAATCTGAGGATCCTTCTCTAGATGAGCCACTAACAGATCTAGGTTATATGAATAAACTAATCATAGAGAACCTAGTAGAAGCAGGCTACGATACCTATAGAAAACTTTTGCAAGCAGAAGTAACTGAACTAAGTAACGTTCCTGGAGTTAGTCTAGAACTTGCTGATCAAATTCTAGATCAAATTACAAAAGAAAGGGTGTAAACTTTGGCCAAAAATCTAAAGATAAACATTAAAAACACTCAGATATCAAAGGCTGTCGATCTTAAAAAGCTTAAAAGTAAGCTTGCAAAGCAAAAGAGCTCTCAATCTGAAGAAGAAGCTGAAAAAAAGCCTAAAGCTAAGCCCGCTAAAAAAGCAGCTAAAACTACAGCTGCTAAAAAATCAAGCGCTGCAGATAAAAAAGCTTCAACAGAACAAGTAAAAGAAGCTCCTCCTGAGCGTAAGGTAAAAGCTAGAACAAAATCTGCTTTTGAAGTAGATGAAAGCAAAGTTTTAGAATCTACAGAAACTTCTGAGCAAATAGCTGAAACCCCTTCAACACCTGAACAAGTTGAACCTTCCAAGTCTCCAGTTATTGAGGAGAACAAAGAAGAAATTACTGCTCCACCTCCTGCTCCAGCCGAAACACCTGAAATTACAGAAGTAAAGGAAGCTCCAAAAGAAGAGACTCCTCTTCCACAGGTAAAGCAAACAGAACAAACCACTGTAAGCCCAAAAGCAGCTGAAACTACAGCACCAGCTAAAAAGCCTGCTAGACCTAAGCTAGGGCCCACTGGTAGACATATCAATGACCTAATTAGAAAAGAGCCCCCAGCAGCAAAGAGCGCTAAATCAGCCTCAGCTTCTGACACTACAGCAAGAGCTAACAAAACAACTAAAGATGCTCCTAAACAAAAAGAGTACAAAGATTTTGCTAGTTTAGATAAAGATATGTCAGAAGGCTACAAAAGCTATAAAGATATCAGCTCTAAAAAGAAAAAGTCTTCATCTCCAAAAAGTTTTGACTCACGAGATAGAATGGGCCTACGCTCTATGGACGACTCAGAAAATAGCTGGAGAAAGAAAAAGAATAAACTTAAAGCCAAAAAGGAAGAGCAAATAACTATTCGCCCTTCCTCCTTACACGTTAGATTACCTGTAAGCATTAAAGACCTAGCTAGCCAAATGAAGCTTAAAGCTTCTCAACTTATTGCAAAGCTATTAATGCAGGGCTTAGTAGTTACATTAAATGATTATCTTGATGATGAAACAACTATCCAACTACTTGGGCATGAATTCCAGTGTGACATTCAAATTGATACTACTGAGGAAGACCGTATAAGAATTACCGATAAAACAGTTGCTGAAGAAATTGCCTCAGAAAATACTAAAGAACTTCAAACAAGACCTCCTATCATTACATTCATGGGTCACGTAGACCACGGTAAGACAAGTCTAATTGATGCAATTAGAAAAAGTAATATTGTTGCCGGAGAAGCTGGAGCTATTACTCAACATACAGGGGCGTTTAAAGTAAGCACTTCTCAGGGTAGTATTACTGTATTAGATACCCCTGGTCACGAAGCCTTTTCTGCTATGCGTGCTAGAGGTGCTAACTTAACAGATATTGTTGTCCTAGTTATTGCTGGTGATGAAGGAGTTAAGCAGCAAACTCAAGAAGCTATTAACCACGCAAAAGCTGCAGCTGTACCTATTATTGTTGCTATTAATAAATCAGACAAACCTGGTTATAACCCTGAGAACGTATATAGACAACTTGCTGACAACGACCTTCTTCCAGAGAGCTGGGGTGGACAAATTATCACTGTTAACTGTTCAGCTGTTAGTAGAGAAGGCTTGCCACAGTTATTAGAGATGCTAGCACTTCAAGCAGAAGTTCTTGAAATCAAAGCGAACCCAGCACAAAGGGCAAGAGGTTCTGTAGTAGAATCACAAATGCACAAAGGCCTAGGGGCAACAACAACACTAGTTGTTCAAAATGGAACCTTAAAGCCTGGTGATGCTGTTGTATTCAACCACCACTGGGGTAGAATTAAAAATATCTACAATGATAGCTACCAAGCTGTTGATGAAGCGCCACCATCTTTCCCTTGTCGTGTTACAGGTATATCAGGACTTCCTGAAGCTGGAGATGACTTTATCGTTGTTAAAGATGAAAAAGAGGCCAAGGATATTGCTGAAGCTAGAGAAGAAGATAATAGACAAAACCTTCTTAAGACTAGCAAGAAGCTTCCTACACTTGAAAGCCTACTGCAGACCAATCAAGAAGGCAGCAAAAAGACCTTAAACGTAATCATCAGAGCCGATGTTCAAGGTACTCTTGAAGCTCTACAAGCTTCCCTAATGAAAATTGACTCAGAGAAAGTTGAACTACAGATCATTCACCAAGGTATTGGTGATATTTCTGAGTCAGATCTACAACTTGCTGCAGCTTCAAAAGCTCTTATCTTAGGTTTCCATACCCATGTAGAAAGCCGTGCTGAAGCTTTAGCTAAGACGCTGGGTGTGCAAGTAAAACTCCATAAGATTATCTATGAAGCTATTGACGATATCAAAGCTTTAATGGCTGAAAAACTAGATAAGATTGTTCATGAAGATGAACGCGGAAATGTTGAAGTTAAAGCTATCTTTAAGGCTTCTCAACTTGGAAAAATTGCAGGTTGTCAAGTTAAAGATGGCTCTATCAAACGTAACCACAAAGTTAAACTTATCCGCGATGGAGAGGTTCTTTGGAAAGGTAATGTTGCCTCTTTAAAAAGAGAAAAAGACGATGTTAAAGAGGTTCAAAAAGGCATGGAATGCGGTATTCTGCTTGATGGATTTACAGACTTCGAAGAAGGCGATATTATCCAGTCTTATGAGCTTCGCTACGAGGCTCAGGAGCTTTAGGTATGGCATCAGAGAAAAGAATGTCTCGCCTTAACTCCTTACTAAAAGAAGTTATTTCCGAGGTACTTCGTAAAGATGTGAAAAATCCTCACATCCATTCTTTAACCACGGTTATTAGTGTTAACATTACTAGAGACCTTAGACAGGCAAAAGTATATGTGAGCGTTATGGCTGACGACAAAGAGAAAAAACAGACTTTAGATGAGCTAAATAAAGCTTCTGGTTTCATTGGCATTAACGCATCTAAGAAAGTTACCCTTCGCTTTTTCCCAACGTTAGAGTTTAAATTAGATGACTCTGTTGATAAGCAGATGCGAATAGAAAGTTTAATCCATGAAATCAATCAAAAACGAAGTGCACAAGACTAATCGAGAAGGTATTTTACTTATTGATAAGCCAGCTGGTGTCACTTCATTTAGTCTCATCAGACGTTTGCGCTATCTAAGTAAGATCAAAAAAATTGGCCATGCTGGCACTTTAGACCCTTTTGCTACAGGTGTAATGGTTTACTTAGTTGGTAAAAACTACACCAAAAAATCTAACGACTTTCTACAAGCAGATAAAGAATACACTTGCTGCCTACATTTAGGTATAGAAACTGATAGCTATGATATAGACGGCGAAGTTACTCAAAAAAGCGATATAGAGCCCTCTCTTGAACAAATTCAAGATGTAATTAACCAGCATTTTCAAGGTGCTATTTCTCAAGTTCCTCCTATGTTCTCTGCAAAAAAGGTCAAAGGGCAAAAGCTCTATGATTTGGCAAGAAAAGGTATTTCTATTGAAAGAGAAGCTCAGCAAGTTTTTGTTGAAACAACTCTATTAGCCTATAATTATCCCTATCTAGAACTTAGCATCACCTGTTCAAAAGGCTGCTATATTCGCTCTATAGCTTCAGATATGGGAAAACTACTAGGTTCTGGGGCTCACCTAAAGTCTCTAAGAAGAACACGTAGTGGCTCATTTAAAATAGAAAATTGCCTGGATGGAGAAGCTTTAAAAAATGATGATCTTGATATCTTTTCTTACCTGATAACTCTATAAAAAAAATCACCCTCAAGTAAAACCTGAAGGTGATATCTATAAAACTATTTCAATAGAGTACAAATGCTTGAGCTATTCACCACTAAGCTCAGTAATACGCTCTTGAATACCTCCAAGCATTTTTTTGGATCCTGACACCTTTAAAGCTACTGCTTTTGTAGCATAAGTCTCTGCTAATCTTAAGTTTTCAACTGTCGTTTCTAGGAAACCATCACGAATTGCCCTCGCAAGATTATGACAAGAATTTCCATGAGGCTGTTCAGCATTAGCCAGTCTTTCCCAAATTGCATAAGCTATCTCTTTGTCCTCTTGACTAGCTACTTGCCCTTCTTCCAGGCCATTACCATTCCAAAGCATTGTTGCATAGTTAATGCTCCCTTTTAAATGCTCAACTTGATTAAGCTCGCCAAAAATACGGCGCGCTTCTTTACAGTCCAAAGACCCATTATCTTTATGTTGTAAAATCATGGCATAAATAAACTTTGCGTCTAGGTCACCTCTATCCAGGGCCCTCTTTGAGTAAAGACAGGCCTGAGGAAAATCCTTAGCTTTGTAATAACTTGTTGCCACTTTACGCTCTTCATCAGCATAAAGTGTAATAGCTTCTTCTAGAGGAGGCCTACTTCTTAACTCATCCTCACCTAGAGCACCTGCATCGCCTATACTGCTCAAACTTTTAACAATCCTTATAGCAGTATTCTTCATGATAGAGATTCCTACCTTACCTGGAGCTTCAAAAGATAAAGCAAACTTATTGCGGGCTTCAATAATTTTAGGATTCTCTGCTACTTTAGCCATAGCGTCCTGTATATCTACCATACCATCTTCTACGTCAAAACCACTCATTATTTTGAAAAAGAGCGCTTGAATATCAAACTGAGAAAGGCCTGTGCTCTCGTAAATAGCCCTTTCCATTAATTCCCCGGTCACTCTACCTTGACGTACATCATCACTAAGTTTAAGAAAGCCGTATAGACCAGGATTTTTTTCTACTCTTTGAGCAGCTTGTGTTAAAAAATCACCAGCTAAATCACCTGGTAAATTGCCTGTTAACATTGGACCACCTAAAAGGCTCATCGTATCACTAAGCATATTAGATAAAAGCTTTTCAGTAGTAGGCTCTTCCTGTCTCTTAACACTTTCTTTAGTTTCACTCTTATCAGATACAAGGCTATCATCAGACTCATTATCTATTAAAGCTTGGAAATATTTCTTAGCTTCTTCTAATACTTCCTCTGAACTTTTATTTAAAATTGTAGCTGCAGAAGGTTCTAAACATAAAGAAGCATAATTAAATTGCGCTATCGGATCACCTTTATCAGCTAATATGCGATAACATTCAAAAGCTTCTCTTAGCAATAATTGATTAGTCTCTAGAGAGCATTCTGAGTGTTTTGTTAAGATGCCAATATTAGCTCTTTCAAGATAACTTTCTGCATAATAGTATCTTGCTTGATCATGCCCAAGGCCCATAGCTTTTTTTAAAAATGTATCTGAACAACCAAGTGCAGGTGACTTTTTACACTCTTTAGCAAATTGAAAAGTACCTTCAGCTAAAGCTGCTCTGATTTTTCCATGTAGATCTTGCCTACTAATAGTTAGTGGGGCTTCTAGTGGTATATCCCCTTCAATTTCCTCTGTAACTGCTTGGGATATTGCTTTAGAAAGTTTATCTACTGAAGATCGTGATACAAACTGAAAACAAACAAATGCTAATTTCACATCATCTTCGTTTAAATCAGTGATCAATGTTGCGCTAGTAGCCATCATAGCATAGAGATAGCAAGATTCTAAATGATCCTTTTCAGCAGCAAGCTTGTAATTGTCAAATGCCTCTTTAAAATAAGAATCACCTTCTACAGACGCTGAAGAAAAAGCGTCAGGACTCTCTATATCAAAATTGGATCTTGCTAAGCATAAATCAGCATGCTTTTTTTTTCCTTCTAAACTAATATAAGAAACTAACTTAGAAAAGTAATACTCAGCTACCCCTCTAGCAGTTTTTGAAGATAAAACAGCTCCTCCTAACAGCATTAATGAAGCAAGTGCTACACTTTTAACTTTATGATCTTTTATCGTTTCACAACAATATTTTATAGGTCTAGAGGAAGATAAACTTGATAAATGTTTAACTAGGGGTTGAAAATTTACTAATGACACTTGAAAACTCCAAATTATTGCTATTAATGTAAACCTAGCCTCAGGCTAGCTAATTAAAAATTTTCCCCTTCATTTTTTATACTTCTTATAAACTAAACAGAAACGATTTCATCAATCGCCTCGCTATCTCTTGACATCTTTGCTTTTATCTCATCAACTAAACCCTGCGCTTCTTTTACTCCTCCCACTGCAGCTTCATTAGCACATGTTAAAGCGTATGCAAAATTACCTTGATATTGAGCAGTAGCGCTTCCATTATTAATCATTTTTGCAATTTGATAAGATGAGTAAGGGTGCCCCTCACCAGCTTGAGATA
>JAACFD010000235.1 GCA_009937555.1 Chlamydiales bacterium
AGCTATCCTATGCTTATATTTTATCTATTAGTATGTAGAGAAAATTTGTTGTTATAGGCCTCTATAAAGAAGGTATTTATTCTTCTGAAGAGTCGTTAGCTTGAAAATAAAACTTGTCAAGAAGCTTTTTTTGGGCTAATATATTCTTAAGAGGGGTGGGAGAATGTGATATTGGCAACCTTCTTGTTGTCGCATAGTGATACGCCTATTTTCTTCAGGCAAATCTCCCTACAGCAAAGCAAATAATAAACTAAAACATGATAGGATAACCTATGCCCACAAGAATATTACAATATCTTTTTCTATTTACAATAAGCTTTTACTTTTCAAACGCTTACACTTATGAAGAGCGAAAGCTATCTTTTAATGACATTCACCCTATTATGGAACAGATCTTTGACTACCACGTAGATCAAAAGGGTTTGTCAGAGACGTTAATGGAAAGAGCTTTAAAAATTTATATCAAACAGTTTGATCCTGAGGGCACTTATTTTTTAGCTTCAGAAGCAGCTCCTTACATACACCCTAAAAGCAACCTAGTACATGCAGCCATTAAAGACTTTGAAACTGACCACTTTTCTACTTTTGAGAATACTAACCATATCATTCAAGATACCATAAAAAGGAATAGACGCTTAAGAAACCAGTTATTTACTGATCATATTCAAGTATTTGAAGATGCTAGCCACGTTAAAAGTGAAGATGAGGATATTGAATATGAGGATTCTTTTGCCTCAACAGAAGAAGAACTAAGAGAAAAAATTTATAACCAAGGACTTCGATTCTTCAGAGCTCAAATGCTAAAGAATGAAAGAGAACTAACAAACGAAGAAAAAGAGCTGAAAACATGTACACTTTTGCAGGACTTAACTCACGTGAGCATGATCACTTACTCTCACTCCGTATATTAAAAGCTCTTGCTAACAGCTTAGACTCTCACACAGCATTTTTCAGCTCTGCTGAAGCCTATAACATGAGAATTAACCTGGAAAAAGGCTTTCAAGGTATTGGTGTAGTTTTAGAAGAGACATTTGATGGAGTACGCATAAATAGAATCATAAAGGGAGGGCCTGCAGATAAAAGCAAGGCTGTTAAAGAAGATGACTATATAGTTTCTGTTAATGGAAAAGACATCATCAATTTACCTTTTCACTCCATTCTTGATTTGATTCGTGGAGAAAAAGATACTAAAATCACCTTGGGTATTAAAAGAATTACAAAAGATGAAGAAAATGAAGATAAATCTCATGAGCAGTTTCTGTCTGTATCATTAAAAAGAGGTAAGGTTACCCTAGATGACCAGCGTGTAGACATTAGCCATGAAAAATTTGGTGATGGAATAATAGGTAAAATTGTCCTTCATTCTTTCTATGAGGGTGAAGATGGTATTAGCAGCGAGCATGATGTAAAAAAAGCCCTAGAAGATCTAGCAAAAATTGCCCCTGTTAAAGGAGTTATTTTAGATCTTAGAACTAATAGTGGAGGTTTTCTATCTCAGGCAGTGAAAGTCGCAGGCTTATTTATTTCTAACGGAGTTATTGTAACATCTAAATACTCTAATAATGATCAAAGAATTTTTAGAGACCTAGATGGAAAAACTTATTACGATGGACCTCTTGTAGTACTTACTTCAAAAGCGTCAGCATCAGCAGCTGAAATTGTAGCTCAAAGTTTACAAGACTACGGCGCTAGTATTAATGTCGGAGAACCCACTACTTATGGGAAAGGTTCTATCCAGCACCAAACTATAACTAGTCAAGAATCTACAGCTCACTTTAAAGTTACAGTAGGAAGATATTATACTGTTAGTGGTAAGTCCACTCAAATTAATGGGGTTCAAGCTGATATTGTGGTACCTGGAAAGTTTAGTAATGAAAAGGTTGGTGAAAGATACTTAGAGTACCCTTTAGCCTATGATACCATAGGTGCAAGCTATGAAGACAGCTTATCAGATCTAGATTCAGAAGCTAAAAAATGGTTTCAAAAATACTATTCACCTACACTTGAACAACCAGATAGCACGTGGAAAGAAGTTCTACCTATTCTAAGGAAAAACAGTAACTTTAGAATACAGCATAACGAAGACTACCAAAATGTATTAGCTGACTTAAAAAGAGATATCAACGTCTTTGAAGAAGCTGAAGGCGAAAGGCTCAAGAGCTCTATCAACAAGATAGACGAGCTTCAAGAGAATGAAGCCATTAATATTTTGAAGGATATGATCTTAATGAAGAACAAAATGGCTCTTCGACCTTAATAAATTAAGGAACCTTAAACTACTAAACCACGATAATTTAAATCTTAATTATCGTGGTTTTCTTTTTTCTCGCGTAAAATCATTTGAAAAAAACCCCCTCTTCCACTTATGCTATATCCTTTATCCTTTAGGGCCAGATAGCTCAGTTGGTAGAGCAGAGGACTGAAAATCCTTGTGTCCCCAGTTCGATTCTGGGTCTGGCCATCCCATTCTTCTCAACATTTTTTCTTCTTATAAATTCTAGATATTCATTCCTTTCTTATATTAGCTGTTTGTGACTTTTAGTTTATCAGAAAAGCTTGTGTTTGCTAGCATGTGTGAGCTTAACTAAAGGGAACACATATGATAAGACATTTAATCCGTACTAGCTTGCTTTTTTTAACCTTCTGTAATGGCTATTTTTTTGGAGCCGACCAGGAAGTTAAAGTCATACATTCAATGCTTGATATTCACCCTTTTGTAACCTCTAATTCAGTTGTTATTCTTGACTTAGATAATACTCTTATTACAACTACTACAGATTTAGGCAATGCAGAGTGGTACTACTCTTGGCTTCAAGTAGAACAAGCAAAAGGTGTTTCAAGACAAGAAGCACAAAAAAGCCTTCAAAGTACATGGCTATGGCTACAGAATTTTGCTGAGTACCAATTGACTGAAAGTAATATCCCTTACCTATTAAAAAGTCTTAGACAATCTCCGGATGTAACTCTTTTTTCCATTACAGGCCGTGTCCCAGAATCATCAAAAGTTACACAAGATGTTCTTGATAAACTAAATATTTCCCTTTTAAAGCCCTCACAAGCTAAATGGGAATTTAACTTCTACACCCCCCCACCCTATTTTCTTTAGTGAAGGCATTGTATTTGTAGGTCTAAATAGAAAAAGTGCGATTATTAGACAAATAATACACAACCTTCAGCTTAAAAAAGTTCCTTTTGATAGAGTTATCTTAGTTGATGACAGGCGCATCAATGTAGAAGAAACCAAGAAAGTCTGCCAAGACCTAAATATAGACTATGTCGGCCTGCAGTATACCCATGCAAACTCTAGCTCAAAAGACTTTAATCTTGCTCGCTCGCACAAGCAATTTGAAATCTTAAAACATGGCTTGAGTAACCATGAAGCAGAGGTCCTACTTGCTACAAAGCAAGGCTCCGATATGCTACATCAATATCTAGACCCCATACAATTCCCAAAAAGAAAAGACACTACTTTAACCTTCCTAGGTAAACAGCCATCTCTAAATATCCATACAAAAAAATCGAGTGAAAGCCGAATTATTGAAAGCTATCACATAGATGAAGTAATAAGATATGCAAGCCAAGACTCTCTACTTGTACTAGGCCTAGGTGAAACAGTTATCACCTCAAAAACTCTTCTAGGAAGTAGCACTTGGGGATGGGAAATGATCAATCACAACCTAAGCAAAGGCATATCTTTTGAAGAAGCTTCAGATAATCTCATCCCCTTATGGAACTATTTATCAGCGAAGGTTTCTTACAAAACAGTAGAAATCAACACTCCTGACACACTAAGAAAGCTCAAACGCAAAGGTGTGCCAATGATTGCTATCACGGCACACTACATAGAAGTTGCTCACCCTATTATTTCTAAACTTGAAAATCTTGGTATAAAATTTTCAGCCTCAAAAGCTGCTCAAAAAGACTTTACCTTACACACTCCTTACCCTGCTAAGTTTATATCCGGTATAATTTTTACTGGCTTTCAAAACAGTAAGGGCGATGCTTTTTTGAAATATTTAGATCAGAGTGAAATAAAGTTTAACAAGTTAATTTTTGTTGATGACAGCCTTGAAAACATTGAAGAAATGGAGAAGGCAGCTATGATTTTAAATAAGCCATTTCTTGGAATCTGGTATAA
>JAACFD010000236.1 GCA_009937555.1 Chlamydiales bacterium
AGTTAAGAGTATTAGAGGCTAGGACTGGCCTAATAGTTTACCAAGAGAAAGTATTAGCTAAGTTCGGTAAGTACAAAACACCCACCACTAAGGAAGAGGCGTTAAATATGAAGGTTAATATGCCTAAAAACGCTGAAGAAGCTATTGTTGTCTTATCGGATGCTCATCAAGTAATAAATGAACTGTATGACATATCCTTGAAACTAAGTAAGGATCTCGGTGATTCAAGAGCAGGAGAGATGAATAAGGCTATTGAAATTGGCAAGCTAAAAGCTAGGGTAACAAAGCTAGAAAAGCAGAATAAAGCATTTACTGATAAAATGTTCTCTAGTTGATAAAAACAATAAAAATTGCTATCTAATTGTTTTTTAGTACATTTACAAAAAACCATAAGAAATGGCAAGAATTAGTAAGTACGCACAGCACGATGATTTAATTGAGGAGCTGTGTAAGGAATACGACTACAGAGTTAACACAATAGCATTAAGGTTATCAGAATATTTAGGCAGAGGCTCCAAGCCCACAGGGGCAATGAGAGCATATGTCGAAAAGTACATTTATTCCATTGGGCAAACCCCATATCTGGTTTATAGTAAGGAATCAACAAGCTCAAGAGTAATAAGAGGCAGCAGGGATTTAAGTACTGAAATAGTTACAGATACCGAAACAAATCAATATCCTGAGCACACCCCTGGAGAACTTCCATCTGCATGGTGTTCTAATAAGGGCAGGTATTTAACTATTCAAGAGTTCTGTAATAAGTATGGGTTAAACCCAGATTCAGTTAAATCATCGAAGCTAGTTACTCATAACGCAGGTCATATGACTTATAATATTGCGTTTGACGGTAATGAGATAATGGACTCTTTTGATTATCTAGGAGAGTTAGAGAAAGCTTTAGAGGGCATACCTGTATATAAGCCTAAAAAAAAGAAGTTAGGTAAAGAGGGGGTTGTTTCACTTGCTGATCTACATTTTGGAGCATACATCTTAGGCTTAAAGGAAACTCCTGACTTTTCTGCATCAATTTTAGTAAATATGCTTAGGAGGGCAGCAATGAAGGTTAATAAATTCGATTACGGAGTTGTCCATATACATCTGTTAGGTGATTTAATAGAGAGTTTTACGGGATTAAACCATATAAACGTATGGAAGAGTCTGGAATACGGTCATCATGGCGTAGGAGTCATTAAAATGTTTGTAAAGATGTTTAAGGAGAACTTCCTGGACCTAATAATAAACCTTGGCCAGGTAAAAGTAATAGCAGGGAATCACGATAGGACTTCTTCTAGTAGTAAAGAAGATACTGAGGGTGGTGTAGCTGAACTAATAGGATGGGGATTAGAACTTTTAGGATATTCTGTAGAGTTTTCTCCTTCAATAATCACCCATGTTGTTGAAGATACGTGCTACATACTTAATCATGGACACCACTACCTTACAAAAAAGCTATCAACTCAAGAGATCTGCTGGAAGTACGGTAAGAAAGGTCTATTTAATTTTGTATGCGAAGGACACTTACACTCTAGGATAGCAAAGCTTAATGCTGTGCAGTTAAAAAACTTTAACATGATAATGGATGATAATATAGATGTAAGAAGGCAAGTGTTTTGTTCTCTGTTTACAGGGAACTCTTATTCTGAGTATGGGGGGTGGTCAACTAAGGCAGGTTTTACAATCACCGAAAGCAACGGTAACAAAGGAGTTAACGTTTTTGACTTCTCTTTCTAATAATATTCTTTTCTTTTTTCTTTGGAAATTAGTAACATTTTATTAATTTTACCGTTAAGTAACTATAAATAGCCTATAAGCATGAACAAAAGGTCACTCACAATATTAACGGTAGCAGTAATTGCATCAAGTATTTGTTTATTCGCACTAACACACAGCAACTTAAGAGATGCCTATGCTAAAGCAGAAAAAGAAAAGCTTGAATATTGTGAAAAATACCATGAACAAAAGAATAGAATGTATAACTTTATAGATGAAATACGAGCAAAAGACTCGGTGATTGATAAGATGAAAGGGGTTAATTATAAACAATATACAATAAAGAGAAATGATAAAAGATTTTGAAGCAATGGACTGGAGTAAAAACTACACATACAAAGATAAAAAGATATATATATCATTTGAAACAAAGAAGTATATTTTATGCTCGTTTAGTGATAACGGAAAAGGAGTGTTTAAATTAGATAAAACAGAGTTCTATGCCTGATATTTCAATGTGTTCAAATAAGAAATGTAAACTCAAAAAGGATTGCTATAGATTCACAGCAAAGCCTAGCGAGTTTATGCAAACCTATGCAGATTTTAATTGTAAAGATAAGACAAGTATAGACACCTTCTTTTGGGAAAATGGGAAGCCAAGTGTTAACCCTAAAAACAAAAATGACTGAAAAAGAATTAATATCGTTAGGCTTTGAGAAGCATATAGAAGAAGATCCTGATGGACCATTCTACTACTACACACTAGACATAGTAGAGGGACTATATTGTATTACAGATGCAAGTGATGAGGCTGCTATTGAGAATGATGAGTGGTCTGTAGAGTTGAGCTTTGATTGTAATCCAAGGATAAAGTTTAAAGATGTCAAGTCATTAACTGAGCTAGTAAACCTGCTAAACCAAAACAAAGATGAAGATAAGCATACATAAAATATCATGTCAATTTTATATAACACCATTTGTTAAAGTAACATATGATAAGGTACTTAACGGGCATTATGAATTAATAATAGGATGGTTCAATATTGGACTATCAATATCTTATAAACCAAAACAAAGATGATGACGAACTACCGAGGAATGCTCGGTAGTTGCATTTTCGTCTAATAAGCAATTATTTTATTATTAATTAACCCTAAAACAAAGAAGATGAAAGAGGTTATTTTACTTAGTTGGTTATTGGTTCTATTTGCTATTTGTATCTTAATTATGATAAAGAAACATGAAGATGAGTGAAGAAGAATTTTTAAAAAGACTCTATGAATGCAAAGAAACTATGGATGAGCTTTTAGAGAAAGGTTATATTAACGAGAATTACGATTTAATAGAATTTTTAATAAAAAAACTAGAAAAACATTTATCAAGTGAAAAGGGAATAATTTAAACTAAAAAGGAAGAATATGAATACGGAAGAATCAACATTAAAAGAAGCTAAGGCTTTTTTGAACAGTAATTACGAAAAAGGAACTCAGTGTCCTTGTTGCAATCAACTAGTTAAGCTTTATAAAAGGAAGTTAAACTCTGGTATGGCCAGGACCTTAATAGAGCTATATAAGTGCGGTGATAGATTCATACATGTTAAGAATCATTTAAGAAAGCAGCAGCTTAATAACACTCATGACTTTACTTTACTTAGACATTGGGGG
>JAACFD010000237.1 GCA_009937555.1 Chlamydiales bacterium
AAAACTCTTATCACTAACTTAAACCCCTCTTAAAGGATAAAGGGTAAAGTATTTGCTTTATAGTAAGTGAAAATAGAACCAAAGTATGGCCTCTCCAGCCCCAAGTACAGAAAGCAAAGAAACCTTTTCTTCCTCATTAAAAGAAGAGGTCGTCAAAAGTAACCCGTGTACTTTACTATCACTCGATGGTAGAACGATAAGTGGCAGCAGCTCCTGGCCATATAAAAAAGCAACTTTGGTTATCTCACAAAGAGCCCTTGACTTTGTTAAGCTAGGCTTTAGTTGCTTATCCCCTAGCTCTACTCCAAGCCCTAGCAAAAGAAGCAGTGATTTTTTTCGTTTTAGCCCTTACTCTGAAGAGGAAGAGGAAATTGATGGTGCTGGTACCTCTTCTAGTAGTCTAGCACTAAGCCACAGAGAAAGGCGCTCATGCCCAACTGTGTACAGCTTGTTTAGAAGTGCTCTACCAGGTAGCAGGCTAGAATCCCCTATTGCTTTAAACTTACCCTTAATAATATCCCCTCTTTCCTTACCTGGTATAAAAGATAAAACTAGTTCTTCTAACTTAAGATTTTTTGATAAAGAACTCTCAAGCTTAACTACTGAGCAAACTTTCAGCTCTCCTTCACATTCTTTTGAACCTAATAAAGCTTTTTATGATGCTCTTAATTGCCTTAGTAATATAAAAAGCACTACTTATGTAGCTTCAGCAGCAGATAGCGATATGAGCTTTGAAGGTATTTTTAGTACAACACCACAAGTCTTCTCAGCAGGTTATAGAGGGCATTATGCAGCTGCTATAACTGTAAAGTTACTAAATCATAACCTCATTTTTATTAATAATAGAGGTTATAATAATGGAAGCAGTAGATTTGGTATTACTGTCTTAGTAGCTAAAAAAGAAAGTTTTGACCTACTTGCATTCAAAGAGTGGATATACTTATCAAGAAAATCGAAATTCTTCTTCAAAAATGAACAACAGCTATGTGAAGTTTTAAATACTGTTATTTTATATACACATGAAATGAAACCACAAAAAGCTGGTTATTGCACAGCTTCCACAACAAAAGCTTTGCTCTACTCTCTTATTAATATACTTTATCTCAAGAACATTTACTCTGATAGCTTATTATCTGAGGAGTTACCAGAAGGCTTTTTGACTAGTGAAATAGAGAATGGCTTTAATAACCTTAAACCTCTTTATAAATCTTTTAGTAAATTTTTGCGCGCTGAAGAAATGCTATCTCTAATAGCGGAAGCTAAAGAATGTCGCATTATTACTTCAGACAAAGAATTTAGAGAAACATTAGAAGTTTTTAGTCTACTTGCTAAGACAGTAGAAAAATACCAATCTAAACCTGAATATGATAGCTTAATAGAAAGGCTAAAAGAGCAGTTTTGTCGCATACATAGCATTTTATTTGACTTTTCTAGTTCACTAAAAAAACTAGATACTTTAAGCCTGAGTGAACGCTGTGATTTTATCTCTATTATGCCATTTTTAGTGAATCACAACTTTAGCCCCAAAGACTTTTTAACCTTAAGCTCTCAAGACATAAAAGATTTATTATTTTTACATAGCTGCTTGGGTCTTCGTTACCCTTCACTGATCCAAGCAAATTGCCCCAAGTACAAGAACTTGAAACTGAATGAATGGTTAAAGCCTTCTCATGATATTAGAAAAGTAATCAGTACAAGCCCTGACTTAAATAGGTTCTTTTTAGTATCTGAAAACTTATTTCAAGAAAACTCATGGAAAGTCTTTCTTAAATGCCTCCAAAAAGGCTTAAGAGGAACTGTTGAGGTTTTCAAGAGACTGTCTGGAGGTCGCATGCTTTCCCACTCTAACTACCTGATGTGTTTACAGCTATTAGGCATGGACTTTCACAGTTTTATTAGATTAGGCCCAGAGAAGAAGGCTAGAGTAGCCCTACATGATCTACCACATCTAAACAGTATGATTAGCTATGGTTTTCTCCCAAGTTTAAAGCTTTTATATGAATATAACCTACTTAACCAAAGAGAGGAAGACGGTAGCTTTACCTACTTAGAAGATATACAACTCCATCAGATTATAAATGATAATATTGAATATATTTCTTCAATAAAGAAAGAGGAATTCCAGTATCTATGGGAACTACTTAAAGCAGTAAGTAAAGGGAAGAAATTCCCACAAATTGAGCAAATATTTTACCAGGCACTTAAAGATATTTTACCTCTATCCAGAAAGAAAGCTAAAAAAAGAAAGCAGAATTTTACAGAAGGCTTAACAAGAGCATTTAAAAGAAGTGAGGGACTTTTTTAAATCTTAAATTTAGTAAGGTCTTTTTAAGGAAAAGCGCCGCTTTCTTTTAGGTAAAAACTGCTTTAACAAACTGGGAAGTTGTAAAATTGCAAAAGCGTAAAGCCCATCTAGTAAGGACATAAAAACAAAGTCTGTAAAAAACCAGCTTAAACTTAGAGTTGGTAGGAATCTTGTTTCAAAAAATGAGACTAAAATTACCCCTAGAAAAGTAGATAAGAATGAAAAACCACTAGCTGTTAAAGGAAGCGTTACCCAACTATCATGGGCAAGTAAATATTTCCTTTTTTGTATAAAATAAGTCACTAGTAGGTAATTAATAGCATAAATACCAAGGTGGTCATAATCAGAAGCAATGGCATCCATTAAAAGACCGCTACAAAAAGCTAAAATAAGAGAAAAGTTCAAAGACCTTTGATAAATTGAACTCACAATAGCTGGTATAAAAAAAGCTAGCTTCCCTAGGGAGGTAATTGAAGGTAGAATTAAACTTAAGAATAAACCTACTAAAAAGCTTTTCCAAATCATTTTAGTAAGCTCCTTTTGAAAAAACCATCTGATAAATGGTCTTAGCAATAATTTTGATATCAGATACAAAGTTTTGCGTATTTACATACTCTAAATCAAAGTCTACTCTTTGTTCAAATGTAGTGTTACTTCTTCCTGAAGTTTGCCAAATACCTGTAAGCCCAGGCTTAATTGATAAAATCTTGCACGCATCTTCTCCTACTCTATTCTCGATCTCATCTGCATAATAGGGTCTAGGACCAACAACGCTTAGATCTCCTTTTAACACATTCCAAAATTGTAAAAACTCGTCTAAAGAGCTTTTACGCAAAAAATTACCAATTGGGATAATTCTAGGGTCATTTTTTAACTTATGATTTCTTTGCCACTCTTCATTTAGCTCAGGGTTTTCTTTAAGCATACTAGCCAATTTTTTATCGGCATCTTGATACATTGTACGAAATTTATAAAATTTAAAAAGCTTACCTCCCCTGCCCACTCTATTGCAGCTATAAATTACATTACCTGGAGAAGAGC
>JAACFD010000238.1 GCA_009937555.1 Chlamydiales bacterium
GATTGAAAAAGTTTTTTTGCTTTCAGATAGTAACGTGTATCCTATCTACGGAATAAGGATTAAAAACCTACTTGAAAAAGATGGTTTTAAAGTATCTAACTATGTCGTGGAAGCAGGAGAAAGCAATAAAACCCTTGAGAGCGCTGAACGGATATGGAAATTCTTATTTTTATCAAAAGCAGATAAAAAAACTCTTTTCCTAAACCTTGGAGGAGGCGTTATTTCTGATTTAGGTGGCTTTGTAGCCTCAACTTACTACCGTGGAATCCCTTTGATAAATATCCCTACAACGCTTTTATCTATGGTTGATGCAGCAATTGGAGGGAAAAACGGGGTAAACACTTCATTTGCTAAAAATTCTATTGGTAGCTTCTACCTCCCTAAACAGGTCTATATCGACCCAAGCCTACTAAGCTCTCTAGAGCAGAGAGAAATGAGCAACGGTCTTGCTGAAGTAATAAAATATGGGTTCATTAAATCCCCACAAATCTTAGCTAACCTTGAGACAAGAGGTAAGCAGGCTGTCGAGTATAACCCCGACTTTCTAAAGGAAGTGATAGAAAGATGCACTACAATAAAATCACAAGTTGTTCAATCGGATCTATGGGATACTAAAGGAGAAAGAGCTCTATTAAATTTTGGTCACACTTTTGCTCATGCTATTGAAACCGAGTCCCAGTACAAACTACTATCTCATGGACAAGCAGTTAGTATTGGAATTTGCTGCGCTATAGAATTGAGTATAGATCTAGGCTACTGCGAACATCACCTCTTGGAAAGGGCAGAACAACTACTTTCTGATTGCCAGCTCCCTATAGCTCTTCCTAACTTTAATATAGGAAAACTAATTAACCTAATGAAAGCTGATAAAAAAGCTGAGCAAAATAAAGTTAGTGCAATAATTTTGAAGAGAGAGGGAGAAGCCTTTCTTTTAAAAAATATTCCTGATAGTTTTATTGAGAAAACATTAACCAATAGAATGGCAAATCAGAGCTGTTTAGTATAAGTGTTTAATAGTAAAAAAGAAGCGTTTTTTATATAGAAATGTATATCTCGAACTGTTATAAGATTTTCTTTGCTTTTTTTAAAAAAGAAAAAAATAATAGCTTTGTGTTTAGAAAAAAGTGATGAGTTCCTAAAGGATGTTATATGAAAAAGACTCTTATCATTGTTGAGTCACCTGCAAAAATCAAAACTCTTAAAAAATTTTTAGGTGATGAATTTATCTTTGAGTCTTCTGTTGGACATGTAAGAGACCTACCTGAAAAAGATTTTGGTATTGACACAGAAAATGACTTTGAACCGCTTTATACCACTCTTCCCGATAAAAAGAAGGTTATTTCTAGCATTAAAAAAGCGGCTAAAGAATGTGATATGGTCTTCCTCTCTCCCGATCCCGACCGAGAAGGAGAAGCTATTGCATGGCACATTATGCACCTTCTTCCCCCAAAAATACCTTTTAAGAGAGTTACCTTTAACTCTTTAACAAAAGATGCTGTGCTAAAAGCTATTAAAGAACCTAGAGGTATTGACCAAGACTTAGTTGATGCCCAGCAAGCAAGAAGACTTCTTGATAGGATTGTTGGCTATAAAATTTCTCCTATTCTATCTAGAAGGATTCAGAAAAGGGTGGCTGGATCCTTGTCCGCTGGTCGTGTTCAATCTGTTGCTCTAAAACTAGTTGTAGACAGAGAAAGAGAAATAGAGGCGTTTATCCCTGTAGAGTATTGGAACGTAAAGGCTCTTTTCTCAGATGAGCACCAAGATAGTTTTTCATGCTTCTTGCACTCTGTAGATGGAGTTAAAATTGATAAAGAAGACAATAAAGAGAAAAAGCTAACGAGAATTCCTAACGAACAAACAGCTGTAGATTTAGAGAAAAGAATTAAAGAGGGTCATTTCTCTGTAAGTAAAGTTTTAGAAAGAGAAAAGAAAAGAAATCCTGTTCCTCCATTTATTACCTCTACTCTTCAGCAAGAAGCAAGTAGGCATTATGGGTTTTCAGCAATAAGAACAATGAGAGCTGCTCAGGAACTATATGAAGGGATTGATATGGGTAAAGAGGGCCAAGAAGGTCTTATTACTTATATGAGAACAGATTCTGTAAGAATATCTGACGAAGCTATGGACTCTGTAAGATCCTTTATAAAATCTGAATTTGGAGAGCAGTTCCTCCCTAAGTCTCCTGTTAATTATGCAAGCAAGAAAAGCGCTCAGGATGCTCACGAAGCCATTCGTCCTACCAATTTACAACACCCTCCTGAAACTGTTGAGCCTTTCTTAAGTCCTGACCAATTTAAGCTATATAGCCTTATCTGGAAGCGTTTTGTTGCTTCCCAGATGGCCCCAGCTCTTTATGATACTGTCTCATGCGATATCGCTGATAAAAGTGGAATTTTATTTAGAGCTACAGGATCTCGCCTTAAATTTAAAGGTTTCTTAGCGGTCTATGAAGAAAAGACCGATGAAGATGCTCAGGCTAGCTCATCTGTAGATTTACCTGAGTTATATGAAGGGCAGGACCTTGACCTTAAAAAATTACTAAAGGAGCAATCATTTACTAAACCTCCAGCTAGATTTACTGAAGCATCTTTAGTAAAAGAGTTAGAAAAATCAGGAATTGGGAGGCCATCTACTTATGCCTCTATTATGGGCAAAATCCAAGGCAGAGAATATACAGTAAAAGAAAATAAACGATTAAAACCCACAGAGTTAGGTAAAGTCCTTGCTGCCATGTTAGAGGAAAACTTCCCTCTTATAATGAATGTTAGTTTTACAGCCGATATGGAGAATAAACTTGAGCAAATCTCTCAAGACAAAACTCCATGGAAAGACTTGATTAAAGCTTTCTGGAGCGAATTTATCCCACTACTAGAGCTTGCTGAAAAAGAGGCCAGAGTTCCCACAATTCCAACAGATATTGACTGCCCTACATGCAAGAAAGGTAAACTACATAAAGTATGGTCAAAAACAAAATATTTCTATGGTTGTGAACACTACCCAGACTGCTCATTTACAGCTCCAATTGAAGAAATTCATTTTGATAAAAGTGAGTATGCTGAAGACTTTAACTGGGAACAAGATTGTCCTCTTTGCTCCTCAAAAATGGCAGTTAAACATGGTCGGTTTGGTCCTTTCCTAGGTTGCTCTAACTACCCCGACTGTAAGGGTATAGTTAATATACCAAAGAAAGGCGAAAAAATATTTTCTGAGAAAGAATTGCCAAAATGTCCCGCAATTGGATGTGAAGGACAAATTTTACAAAGGAAATCAAGGTACGGAAAATTTTTCTTTTCATGTTCTACTTTTCCAGATTGTAATGTGATTGTAAATAACTTAGAGG
>JAACFD010000239.1 GCA_009937555.1 Chlamydiales bacterium
AGAAACTATTCCAAGACAAAACATAGATAAAATATCTTCTGAAAAGTTATTGAGTGCATTCCTTATTTTAAATAGTCCTCTAGGAGTATTAGGTGATATTAAAGAACAAGAGAGCTTATTAATCATAGCTGCTCAAAACCTTTGTAAAAGTTTTAATTCTCTTGTATTTTTCTACTCTCAAAAAGAGATCAAAAGATCTCCAGATGAAGAGATAGAGCTACTTAAACAGTTTCAAGAAAATAAAAGTGAGTACTTAAGACTATTTAATCTTTGGGAGCAAGGACATAAAAAACATATTACTAAGCAGTTAATTGATACTTACATCAAAATTGAGATAAAAATTACTGAGCTAAACATGCAAAGCAATACAGTATTAAAGAAGTACCACTCTTTAAGTTATGAAGATCTAATGGTAAACTATAAGGCTCAGCAAATTCATCTAAAGGCTAAAATCAGACAAATAGGCGGTGAAGAAAGTCTGTTACTTTTACAGAAGGAATTAAGGGCTGTAGAGGGAATTATTGAACAGGTAGCTATACAAAGTATGACACTAGAAAGCTTTTGGCATGAGTATGTATTAGATCCAAATTTTGCTATTAGAGACAAACAAAAAGAACAGCTACAGCAAGTAGTAGCTGAATGCATCAAAAGAAATTTTATGCAAAAAGAAAGCAGTCAGGTTTTTCTAAAGAACCTATTTAATATGATGTACTTTCGCTTATCTCAACTAACCCCTCATCGACTAGATATTCAAGAGCGCTTACGATCCGAGCTATCTATACTACTACTACCTAGCTTTATAAAGCATGATCGACCTGAAGGGGCTAGTATTGCAAAGGCTATTGTAATTCTTTTAAGGCATTTACAAAGCCTAGACTCCCCTGAAAATGCTAGAGTGTATGAAGCAACTCTTAAAGAACTAGGTAACACTCCCCCTAGCAATACACTTTTTTGCAGATCCTTTCTACTAATGTTAGAGCGAGTAAACAGGGTAGAGCAAGAGAGCTTATTATTTAAAAAGCACTTACTACTGCCTCAAATAAAAAGTAAAGCAATACAAATGGAGCAAGAATCATTTAAAACACATTTTAATGAATCTAAACTTGTAAACCTCCATGACTTATTTAATGCATCAAAAAAACTCTTAAACCATCATGAAAAAGAAGTGTTTCACTCCTCTCAAGGCCCTAGATTTATGCAAAGAAAGCTTATATGTCATCTACTTTGCTTTTCAGGAGAAGTCTCTTTTAAAAACTGCCCTGAAACCTTCTTCTTAGATTTTAAACGCCTTAAATCTTTGCAGCAAAGAGTTGAGCTAATGAGAAAAAAAATGTTACTGCAAAGTATTTGTGAACAAGTACTAGGAAGGTCATTAAATTTTAGAGAGCGTTTTTTAGCCTTTACTTGTCTAGAAAAACAAGTAGAAAAGCTTAGTCCTGAAAAACAAGCTGCAGCATTTAGAAAGCTATGTCTAAGAATGCCAATAATTATATGCCTTAAAGCCAAGGTCCCTTTTACAAGTGACAAAGCGGATTTTTTAAAGAAGATCACAAAGACAGTAAATGATCCAAATGCTTCAATGAATAAAAAAATCATGGAGCTTCAGGAAGAGGCAATTATTCGTCTGCTAAGCGAGGAAAAAATGCCATTAAGGTTTAAGAAATTTTCCTTTTACCGATACTACCTTCCTGAATTAAAGAGTATCGCTCTTGACCTAGGGAAAATGCTTGATCTAAACTATGAAGTACATCATTCAGTATATCAAGATATTATCGACACTCATATCCAAAATGACTTACTACATGAACTGCTTTCTGGAGAGAGTCTAGATATTTACTCAGTCCCTACTCACTTAACTCGATTTGCTGATTTTTTCAATGAACTTCAAGAAAAAGTTAGAAAGTTTATTACTCTCTTAACAGGCCTCTCTCTATCACAGCAGTTAATAAGCTCTCAGTCTACCCTACTACAGTCTTCCAGCATAAAAGAAGAGACTTTTGTTGAAGGCTTGAAAGAGGCCGGTTTTTTAGATGATATCATCAGCACAAATAAGATAAGTCTAAAAGAGCAAAGTAAAAAAGCTGTAGACTTAGTAAGAGTACTAGCTACTAGGTGTAAGATCAGTATTCCCAAAAGCCAATTAGATAGTCTAGAGTCCGTTCTACTAGAAAATGCACAAAAGCTGTGCGCACAAAACCTTCTAGAAAGCTCTGTTTTTAAGTTATTAGAGAGTAAAGGAATAGAAACCCAGACTATAAAACCCTCTAAAAGTATTGATCCAGATCAGATGCTAGGAGTAGAAGGCATTCTGGCAAGAGAAGTGTGCAGCAGTACAGGAAGTACTCACCTTTGTGGACAAACTAATTTTCTTGTTATTAATGCTATGCTGACCACTTGTTGGCAACTACTATACCAATATGGCAGTGAAGTAAACATGCAATTTTTTCTAAGTAATCACGAAATAAAGGAGTCTATTAAATCAGCTCCTAGTATTACAGTAGATGGAGAATCTGTTGATGTTGAAACACTACTTCAAAACCCGGATTACACCTCTAAAGATATTAGAAAATGGTTGTTAGCGTTCACAAGGGCGCAGCTTGAAAACAAGGGAATTACCATTGAAGAAAACCAAATGAAAAAGTTTCAACAGATGCTGTTTAGAGCTTCTATGCTATCTTCAAACACAGGCTCTCTTCACTATAAAAAACATGTAAAAGGTATCTTACAAAAATACCAAGTAGGTGGCGAAGCTATTTTCAAAGAAGGCAAGCAGCTAATGTTTGAGCGCTATCATTTAGAGAATTTCATCTCCCCTCTTAAAAGTATATGTAGAGACGTCAGAAATCTCTATTTAAGAGTCATATCAAACATAAAAAGAAGCTCACACACAACTGCAAAAGCGTTTTTACCTATACATAACTTTAAAGCTTAATAAATGCTTTAAACTGTTTTTATAATTAATTAATGCACTGGTCCTAAAATGGCGAACTTGAACACTACTTCGTTAATCACTAACAAGCCAGGTATTATTAAGATGTCACAGTTTGCCAGTATACAGTCTGCTGTACCCAAGTTTTTTAATCATCCCCATTCAGTTGCCACACAAAGAGCAGCTGGCTGTATAGCTATAGGCTTTGGAATTTTATACCTTGTAAAACAAGCGAGTGATTCTTTCTTTAAAAGTGATGAAAACCCTTCAGCTCCAATAGCTGGAAAAGATGCTAGTTCTTTAGCTAGCTCCAGAAACTTTTCATTAATTACTTCTAGGGATGTGCCCTCATCATCTTATGGTTTAAATCCACCAAAGGTGAGTTATAAAAGAAAAGATCTATTCAGA
>JAACFD010000240.1 GCA_009937555.1 Chlamydiales bacterium
CTGTAACTATTTATATAGTATATGTTTGGAGACAAAGTAAAGAGGAGAGAAAAGCGCTTGGCTTTCCTCTCCTAAGTGTTCTAAGCTTTTTGAGCTTTTTCAGCTAATTTTTCTAGAACTTCTTGGCTTCTGGATAAGAAGCTGTCTAGTTTAGATGGCTGCATTTCCTGTTGAGAAAGCAAAAGTAGATCATAAAGGTGTAGAGCTAACTGATTAGCTACATCTTTATCTTTTTCGCTAAGCTCTTTAGCAACATTAGCTAACTTGCTACTTGTATTAACAACTAGCTTCTTTTTAGCAATTAAGCTATCAGCTTCAGCGTGTTTTTTAGGGTCTTGGGATACTAAGAAATCACGCATACGTCTGCTTTGCTCATCTAGTACAATAAAACCTGGTAAGTGCTCACTTGCTAAGCTTTTAGCTTCAACATCTACCTGCTCATCGCCAATCGCTTCTCTAAAAAAGTCAGCAAGTCTTGCAGCCTCGGTTTTTCCATCAGCATCTAAGACATTCTTTTCCTTACTGCTGTCCAGAATCCCTTCATCTAGATCACCATCAATACGTTTTACTTTAAGAGGGCTTAACTTGCTCTCTAAGAAACTTAATAGGTGCATGTCGATAGGGTTGCTAAGAACAAGAACTTCAATGCCTTTATTCTTGTATAGCTCAATAAACTTAGTGTGTAGCTCAGCGTTATTGGTATAAAAGACAGTGTCTTTGCTATTAGGATGACGCTCTTGATACTCTTCAATTGTAGTCCACTCATTATCAGTGTTTTGCCAGATAAGAAGTTTTTTCACTCTATCATAGAACTTCTCGTCCTGAAGAGCACCTAGTTTTACAACTAGGTTTACATCTTGCCATGCTTCAATAAACTTCTCTTTGTCACTGTTATACAGACTACTTAGTTTATCAGAGACCTTTTTAGAAATGTGCTTAGAGAGTTGTCTTACAGTAGTATCCATTTGCAAGTAGCTTCTTGACACATTTAAAGGAATATCTGGACTGTCAATAGCACCTCTTAGCACCGTTAAGTACTCAGGAATTAAATCTTTACAGTTGTCTGATACAAAAACGCGATTACAGAAAAGAGATAAGTTACACTTTGAAAAGTCAAAGTCTCTTTTAAATTTAGGGAAGTATAAAATCCCTCTTAAATGGAAGGGGTAGTCAACGTTTAAGTGTACCCAAAAAAGAGGTTCTTCTTCAAATGGGTAGAGCTTTTTGTAAAACTCAATGTAGTCTTTATCTTCACATTCAGAAGGGTTTTTCAACCAAAGAGGGTCTTTAGTGTTAATTTGAGTTCCATTTAAGAAAATGGGGAAAGGTAGAAAGCTACAATACTTGTTTAATACTTCCATTAGTGTAGCTTCTTCTAGGTACTCTTCGCTCTCTTTATTGATGTGAAGAATAATTTCGGTCCCTCTTGACTCTTTGCTACCTTCTTCAATAGTATACTCAGGACTTCCATCACAGCTCCAAAGACAAGGGGCCTGGTCTTTTTGGTGGGACTGAGTTTGTATTTCAACAAGTTCAGAAACCATATAAGTTGAATAAAAACCAAGTCCAAAGTGACCGATAATCTGTTCTTTTTCGCTATTAGATTGGTATTTCTCTACAAATTCTTCAGCTCCTGAAAAAGCAATCTGGGCGATATACTTCTCAACTTCATCTTTAGACATACCAATGCCTGTATCGCTAAATGTCAGGGTCTTCTTTTCTTTATCGATATTAATATCAATGCGGAAGTTGTCATCTTCAATTTCAGCTTGCTTTTCATCGACTAAGACTTTTAGTTTTGAAATAGCATCACAAGCATTTGATACTAATTCTCGAATGAAGATATCTCTCTCTGAGTAGAGCCACTTCTTAATGATAGGTAAAATATTTTGACTGTGAATTTTTAGTTTCTTTTTAGATTTAGTTGCCATATGAGCTTCCTATATATTTTATCTAAGTTTAAATACTAATTAAGGCGTCAAAGTTGACTAGTTGACTTTCTTGTAAAATGACAAGTAAGATAGCTATTGGCGTAATAAAGCGCATTGCAAATAACCAAGGCTTATATAAAAAGGCCCACTTTGAGCCATTAATGAATTCATTTTTTACAACATCTTGTTTCATAACCCAGCTTGAGAAAATACAGGCTAAAAGACCATTTAAAGGTAAGAGCCAAGTATCAGCTAAATCAGAGATGACTACAAAAAAATCTTTACCGTAAATTGCTTCCCAGTTGGAAAACAAAGTATTGGTACCGACAAGGGCGGAAGGTACTCCAAAAATAAACACCCCTATAGCTGCTATAATAGCAGCTTTTCTTCTAGAAAAGTCATAAGTTTCAATTAAGTTAGCTACAAGCACCTCAAGAATAGATATAGAAGAGGTAAGAGCGGTGAATACAAGAAGTAAGAAAAATACTGATGAAATCACAAGTGTGCCAGGCAACTTCTCGAATAAGATAGGTAGTGTCTGAAAAATTAGTCCTTTTCCGGCTTGAGGCTCTAAATTAAAGGTAAATATGATGGGGAAAATCATTAATGCAGCAGCTAGTGAAACTGTAATATCCATTAGTGCAATTGTGAGAGCAGTTTTAGGGATATCTTCATCCTTTCTCATATAGCTGCCATAAGTAAGGATAATGCCAAGACCTACACTGAGAGTGAAAAAGGCAAGTCCAAGAGCTTTTATAGCACTAGATGGGTGGAACTTATTAAAATCAGGGGTAAAAATAAAACTAACAGCTTCTGAAAAACCAGGTAATTGAGAGCTATAAAGAAGTAACATAGCAAGTATTGTTAAAAGAGCAGGAGTAAGGATTTTAGACCAAAATTCAATCCCTTTTCTTATACCTCCAAACACGATAGCAAAACAAATTAGTATAGCTACAAAATGCCAGAATAAGTTGATGTCTCCAGAGCTAATAAGAATATCAAAGACACCTTGTATTTCATCAGGGGTTCTTCCTAGGCTAAATTGAGATAAAGACATGAGAAAGTAGTTAAGTGCCCACCCTGTTACAACACTATAAAAAGACAGGACAATAAAGCAGGTGAATACAGCAATAGAACCAGCATGTTTCCAAAGAGGAGAGTGACCAGAAAGGTTATAATATGCTCCTGAAGGACTTTTCTGTGAGCTTCTGCCTATTATCAACTCTCCTATAAAAATAGGTACACCTAGTAAAAAAGTGAAAAGTAGGTAGATTAATACAAAAATCCCCCCGCCATTTTCTCCTATAGTATAAGGAAATTTCCATAAGCTTCCCAGGCCTATGGCTGATCCAGCTGCGGCCATAATAAAACCTAGCTTTGATCCCCAGTGTTCTCTTGGGCTTG
>JAACFD010000241.1 GCA_009937555.1 Chlamydiales bacterium
CCACTGTTGATAAATTAAATATAAAAGAATCAACTACTGCTGAGTTTACTAAAGAAAAAAAAGATATAGAAAATAAGCTTGAAAATCTTGAGGAAGAAATCCTACTTTTTGCACAGGATAACTTTAGACACCTTGAAGGTGCTCTCTTTGCAGCGGGTAAGCGAGAAGAACTAAGCATGCCTGTTTTAATGCGTCTATTTGTTAGAGGAGAAGCGTGGGAATACTTTAAACTAAGTGGTATCAAAGATCCCAATGTTATCCAAGAGTTAGAAAGTAAGCTCACAGGCTTTTTATTATTAAAATCAAGACTTGCTCATGTAAAAAGAACCATTGACTGCTTTGGTGATTATAATAATGCTACTACAGATGAACAGCGCAAAGACATCCTAGCTGAAATTGGAGAAAATCTTAGTGCAAGCCGCTATTACTCCCCCTATGCTTTAGAGGAAGATAGCGCGCAAGAGCTTTTATTTAAAAGAGCGGCTTTATTTTTTGAAGCAGAAACAGGCTTTTTACTAAGAGAAGAACAGGTAAATACTCTTAAAGAGCTACTATCTACGACTCCAGAGGGTAACTACCAAAACTTAGTAAAACAGATGATTATGGGAGGTGGTAAATCCAAAGTGCTTATGCCTCTTTTAGCTCTATGTAAAGCTAGAGGAGATAACCTCTGCGCTGTGATGGTTCCTAATGCTTTATATGAAACCAATTTAGCAGATTTAACCGACACCTCTAGCTCACTATTTGGTCAAAAGACCTTTAGCTTTCAATTTAGCCGCTTTATTCAGTATACACCTAGTGATTTAAGAAAATTAAGAACACGCCTTGAAAGCTGCAAAGCTGAACGTTCCTACCTAGTGCTTGATGAGACCACTGTTTCTAGCGTTATGTTAACCTACTATGAAAAGAGCTTAAAACTTGAAAGGTATGCCGAGCTCATTGCTTCACCTAATCTAACAAGAGAAGAGATAAGAGAATTAAAAAAATTAGGAACGCTTAAAGGAGAAGTTGAAGAACTAGGTAAAATCTTAGCTATTTTCAAAGATAGCGGCGATTTATTAATTGATGAAATTGATACCGTTTTAGATTGTAAAAAACAACTCAACTACCCATTTGGTGAAGATAAAGATGTTATTCCAAAATCAGAACTTAGATTGATCAACCATATCTATAAATGTCTAGGCTCTATTGAAATTACAAGTTCAGGAAAACAAATTCGTATCAAAGATCTATTAGCTCGAAATGGACAAGCTACCCTCCCCTCATTGGAAAGTATAAAGAGTGATTTAATAGAGAAAATAAGTACAAGGCCTCTATCCCTTTCTTTAACAGATAAGCCAAAATCTCTAAAAGATCGCCTTACCCAGCTTTGTTCTATAGAAAAGATAGGATCACTGAAGAAAGAACTTCAAGAGCATATAGATAGCAGTACGTTAGATAGACAACACCCCCTTCACTATATGCTAGAGAATATAAAAGATCTTGAGCGTGATCCAAGCTTAGGTAAAACTCCTCTTAATCTTGCTTCAACAGCTCTTGATAAAGAAATAAAAAGCTACCTTTCTGGAAACAGAAGCCAGCTACTATTCTCTCTTCTTGAGTTTTTTAAAGAACAAGATGGCGAGTTCTCTGATATCGCTAATCTTTTTGCGCTTTCCAAACAAGAAATTACCTCCCTACTTGAAAACTCTCTAAATAAATCCAATAACGAAGGCTATGGTATCGACCCCAGCAGCTCTTCGCCTCAGGTAATTCCTTTTGAAGGAGCCAATACACCAAGTGAAGGTTCTTTATTTAGTAGCCGCTATGAAGCTGCCAATTTCTCTTGTCAATGCTTTAGAGCAGAAGAAATTCCATCTAAATTTATTAGAATCATGCTAGATAAAATTAATCAAAAGGCTTCTGAAGAATTCCAAAGAAATATGAAAAGAGTACCTTTTGCAAAGCTCCCTATTTGCGTAAAATTTAAAGCTGTATTTGACCGCGATCTCAAAGATTTCCCTTCAGATGTTGAAGCTAGTAAACTAGAAGAATTTACTAGACTCTTTAATACATTAAAACAAGATGATGATTCTGAAGCGTTAGACATCTTTTTAGAGTATTCGGTAATGGATTTGCTTTCTACTAATCCTGAAAAACTTAAAAGCACCACTCAAAACCTTATCAGCCCTTGGCGCTCAGTACAAGGTTTTTCTGGAACCCCTTGGAATATTGACAGTTTCCACCATTCTCTTGACGTAAGCAAAACAATTAAAAGAGGAGTAGATGGGCTCACTTTGAGCACTCTTACCAGCAAAGGAGGGTCAATTGCTCGTTTAGATACGACCCAAAAACTATCTGCTGCTTCACTCATTGATCAAGATGATAAATCAAAGCCTCCACTAATGGCCATTATAGATGTTGCTGCTTTTACAAAAGAATACACCAACCTTGAAAACGCATTTGAAATTGCAATTAAACTTATTGAAAAAGGAAGAACTGACATTAAAGGCGTGTTATACTTTGATGATAAGAAAAACACCCTTCACTGTCTAAAAATACCTGAAGGAACAACAGCAGAAGAGATGCGAGCACTAGGGCTTGCTGTTAAAAATGGAAATGAAATTGCTGAAATAATTGAAGTAGGAGGCACTTCCCCTGAAAATATTGAAGCTAAAACAGGTTTAACAGCAAAAGATTACTTTACTTTCTATGATCAAAAGCGCACTACAGGGACTGATATCAAGCAAAGAGCAGATGCTAGGGCTCTCACTACGATATCTAAAAACACCTTTATCAGAGACACCCTTCAAGGGGTGATGCGTCTAAGAGGTCTTAGACAAGGGCAAAGCACTGACTATGTAATCCCTCAATCACTAGATCCTGATAGCACTATGGATCTAGAACGTCTATTCAGTATTAATATTGCTGCGCAAGCTAGCCAGCAATCACGAGATACCATTGCCTCTAGCCCACAAAAACTTAGTGATGCCCTTTCTTCAAAAGTGCGCGCCACTTTAATGGAAGATCGCTTTATAGAGTGGGAAAACTCTTTAGAGTTTTCCTGTTTCACTAAAGATTTAATTGCTGAAGCTGAAAAAATATTAGATAGTGAAGATAGAGATGGAACTGCAGAAGAAAGAAAAACAAAAGCTATCGTAATTCAGGTTGCTAATGGAAAGTGGGCTATTTTTAAAATGCCAGAGGGTGGTACAAAAGAAGAGAAAATAGCTACTATAAAAAGAAAGTTAAGAGAAAGACCTATAGACTCTGCTCATATTTCATATGTTGATAGTATGTCTGCCCCTTCATCACTTTTTGTTCAGGCTAAAG
>JAACFD010000242.1 GCA_009937555.1 Chlamydiales bacterium
ATTCCCTGATAAGCGTATTAGAAATGAAGATTTAGAGCTTATCAAAGGCTTAAGTAAACGATCTGAAGTATGTCTTATTCATTTACCACCAACCAAGAAAAACTTAAGTAGCTTAGAGAAGTTAGCAAAAAAAGTATTAGTAGTTTTAGATGAAGGCACTAAAAGCAAAGGGGCTTCAAAAGCTTTTAATCAAGCCTGGAGTAAAGTGGGTGCTGATAGTAGTAAGTTTGTTCATGTGACAAGCTTACAAAGTCCTTCAAGAAAAGCTATTGATATTCTCTCAAGAGAAGTAGATAAAAAAAACAGCAAAGTGTCGGACCCAAATAGTTTAGATGACTTTCCTGGAGAGAAAATAACTTTAGGATCAGGGTATGGGGGCTATTCTATCCCAAAATCACTTGGTGATATGTTGGGTAAAGATGCGGTAGTATATTCTGCTGGTATTGGAGAGGACATGACGTTTGATGTAGTATTAGCTAACCACTTAGGTTGCAATGTGCATATGTTTGACCCAACTCCTAGGTCTTTTGCTTACTTTCAAAAGGCGCAATCAGTGTTACAGGAAAAGCAGGGGAAGGGGACTGCTGATTTCAAGTCTAAGGTAGGGGAAAAGCAAGAGAAGTTCTTTGCCGCTTATAAAGCTTCACCTACTCTTCTTAAATTTTACAGATACGGTCTATCCTATGAAGATCAGATGGGCGTGAAGTTTTTTGCACCAAAAAATCCCAAGCACGTATCTCACTCTGTAGTCAATTTGCAAAATACCAACAACTATTTTACAGCTGATCTAAAAAGCCTTAAAACGATTATGCGTGAAAACAGCCATAATCGTATTGACCTTCTAAAAATAGATATAGAAGGATTAGAGTGTGAGCTTTTAACAAATATGATACAGGAAGGTATATCCCCAAAGGTAATTTCTGTAGATTTTGACTCTGCGCGATATGGGTACTTACGCCCAAAAGTTATAGAGATTGTAGCTATGCTTAAAAAGAAAGGTTACTATGTAATGTGTAAAGGGAATTGGGACCTGACTTTTGTGGATAAAAAAGCTTACCAGGATGCGCTTATGGCATCGTCTAAAGCAAACTAAGCTCTAGCTAAGATAACAGTGTATAAAAGCTTAAGCCTTTATTTATTAACAGGTATAGCTTATCATTGGGCATTAGCCTGCTGTAGTTAGCAGATGTAATATCTAGGAAGTGTCATGATTGTAATTAATAACCTGAGTTTGCAGCTTGGGGGAAAGCTGCTTTTTACAGGAGTAAACCTAAACCTAAATCCTCGCAACTGCTATGGTCTAGTAGGGGCTAATGGAGCTGGTAAATCTTCCTTTTTTCGTTTGCTAATGCAAGAGCATGAGGCCTCTGAAGGTGAGGTTCATATTTCAAAAAAAGCATCCATTGGTTGGTTAAAGCAAGACCAATTTAAATATGAAAATGATGCCATTATTGAAGTTGTAATTCAAGGAAGGCAAGAGCTCTATAAAGTTTACCGAGAAAAAGAAAAGTTAATGCAAAAGGAAGAACTCTCCGATGAAGAGGGAATGAAGCTTGCTGATCTTGAAGAGAAAATAGGTCTTTTAGGGGGGTATGAGGCAGAGTCTTTAGCTGAAATGCTGCTTGAAGGTTTAGGTGTTGCACCAGAGTATCATCATAAGCCTTTGAAAACACTTTCAGGAGGGTATAAGCTACGCGTACTACTAGCAAGGTCTCTTTTCATTAACCCTGATATTTTGCTACTTGATGAACCAACAAACTATCTTGATATTCTTAGTATTGCCTGGCTTGAGCAGTATCTTAGGTTACGCTATGAAGGCTTACTGCTGATCATTTCTCACGACCAGCACTTTTTAAATAGTTTATCTAATTATATATTAGATTTTGACTATGGTGATATTCGTCTTTACACAGGCAATTATGATAAGTTTGTTGAGCAGAAGGCGGCTGTTGAAGAGCAGAAAGTCAAAGAGAAAAAGCATGTAGAGGATAAGATTGCCAAAATGCGTATGTTTGTAGAAAAATTTCGCTACAAACCTTCAAAGGCAAGGCAAGCAATGTCTAGAGAAAAGCAAATGGAGAAAATAGAGGTTCCTGATTTAGACCGCTCTTCTCGTTGCTATCCTCGTTTTAACTTTAAACAAAAGCGTCCCTCAGGGCACCGTGTTATTGAAGTTAAAAAACTATCCAAATCATTTGGTGAAAGTAAGGTGTTAAATCAGGTTGGTTTTGAGATTGAAAGGCATGAAAAAGTAGCTGTCTTGGGGGCAAACGGAGTGGGTAAGTCAACTCTATTGAAAATTCTTTTATCATCAATAAATGCTGATGAAGGAACTTTTAAATGGGGACATGCCATATTTAGTGAAGCATTTTTTGAAGATGATTTATCTGAGAATGACCTTAAGAAGTCTTTAGAAGATTGGGCTTATGACAAGAGTAATGAAGAAAGCTCAATGACTGTTAGAAGGGTTTTGGGAAATATGCTCTTTACAGATGAAGATTGGTGTAAAAAAATCTCTCAGCTTAGTGGAGGAGAGCTCACCAGGTTGAAATTTGCTGTATTAATGCTAAGGCTTCCTAATGTACTAATTCTAGATGAACCTACCAACCACTTAGATTTAGAGGCTCGTGTAGCCTTAGCTAAGGCGCTTAGGTCTTATGAGGGGACTGTGATTTTTGTAAGTCACGATAGAGAGTTTGTAGCTCAACTAGCTTCGCGGGTTCTATTTTTAGATAAAGAAAGCCACGAAGCTATTGAGTTTACTGTTGATGAAGCTTTTGCTCAAATTGAGCAAAGCTAGCTTAATGTTGCCCGCAGCAAGGAGTTTTTCTAGCGTTAAGGTCTTTTTGGTTCTTAACGATAGCTACAAGTAAAGCTCCCATACCCACGTAACTCCATTCTACGCTTTCAAAATAGAAACGTGCTGTAATAATCCACAGACAAGAAACAGAGCTGAGTGCTGTAGCAAAATAGTTAAAAGAGTACTTTTTAGCTTGGTAAGCTAAGCTTGCTATTGTAATTGCCATAGAAGCCAGCATAATCGGCGTTAAAATATGGTTATAGTCAGCAAGAGGAATTCCAAAAAAGCTTAGAATAGCGGCGTATTTAGGCATGCATAAAGGACAAGGAGGGCATGACTTAAATACGGGTACTAAAGCTAGTAGCAGAGTAGTAATTGATGAGGATATATTTTTTAAAATTTCTTTGATTTTCTTCATGGCTATCTCAATTTTTAATAATAATTTGCGAACAGCTTAACTTATTGAGAATTTATTCTCAATAAGAACTTTTCCAGGGG
>JAACFD010000243.1 GCA_009937555.1 Chlamydiales bacterium
TTAAGAAAAAACTTTCTCTGCTAAATTTGTGCTCTTTTAGAGTTGGTAAAACTCCTTTAAAAGCTTGGGTTTGTGCGCTTGTTAAAGCTAGGGGGGTAGCTGATGATATAAGAGGTAATCTTGCTTTTTTATTTTCGTAAAACCAATATTATAATACACTTAAGTCGAATTAACATAAGTAAAATATTAATGTAAAAAAAAGATTTACAGGAGGTTTTCTATGGCTCAGCTTAGTGCTCTTGACTCTAATGCTACCTTAGCTGAAGGTATTGATAGCGCTTTTACAATAGCACCTACTTTTCCTCACCAAGCAAGGTATATTCCTAAGATTTCTAACCCTATTGAAAATACACTTTTTCAGCAGGATAAGGGGAAGGAGTTGCAAGCAAGGTTAAAGCTAATAGCTTCTTCTAAGAGTATAAAGAATGCTAAAGCAAAAGCTGCTAACTATTGTATGGCTTTTATATGGCTTTCAATCCTAGCTGATAAAAAGTGTATATTTAAACAACTTTGCTCAGAGAAAGAAATCATTAAAAAGGATAAAGGCTTTGAGCGTGTAATTTTACATCCTTATGCACTAGCAAAAAACCTTTTAGCTAGTAAATGTATCAAGGAGATGAATAGGAAATTACCAAGGTCCTTCAGTGATAAAGGAAATCTACTGAGCCATATTTTTACTATAGCTAACATATGGAAGACAAATTCTCCAGTTAAAATTGGTAAAAATAGTGTGAACCCATATGGAGGTTTTTCTAGAAGCTTTTTAACTATTATTGAAGCTTATTCAAGAGCTACCTTTAAGGGCTTAGCAAAAAAAGACAGTAAAAATAGCCGCTACTATCTTGAGTGTTATAAAAGCATTTCTTATATGAAAAATGCTTTGTTTGATTCAGAGAAAAACCTATTGAGAAAAATTTTTAAAGGGGAAGTAGTATCTCTTCCTATTTCTTGGAAAGGTCATGAACTAAACCTAAGCTTTTTGAAAACTAAAAAGCATTTTTACATGGCTATAACCAATAGAGGGCAAAAAGGAAGAGGTGGGATTGAGATCTATCGTATCGATCGATCAATAGAGCAAAAAGAGTTCATAAAACTCTTGAGGCCTATCCTAAAAACAAAGGCAAGTAGTCACTACATTACTTCTAGACTTAGAAAATCTCTTAAAGCAAAGCGTTGCTTATTTATCCTTCACCAAGGGCAAAAATTAGGTAATTGTTCTTGGATAAACAATATGACAGCTGTACATACTATAATGATTCTTAATAAACTAAAGTCAGGTGGGCAATTTGAAAAAGATTTTTTAGAGATTGGAGATATAATCCGAAGAAAAAAAGCAAGGAATAGATCTTTTGATGAATTTAAAGACCAGCTTATATTTATGAGAAGAATTTACAAAAGCTTAAATAGAAAAATCAAGCAATCTCAACTCAAATCTTTTCTAAAAAAGCATGGTAATGACAAGTTAATAAAGGACTTTGTAGCGGAACTCAGAGCTAAAGAAAATTTGTTTAGAAAAAAGAAAGTCCCTTCTAAGAAAGGACTTTCCTGGGAATTTGTTAAGGTAATTATTTAGATTATCGTTCCATAAGGCAATTCATTTACATTTAGACCTAGAGACATAAAAAACTCTTTATTGCGTCTTAGCTCCGTAATTAGAGCGGGATAAATATCTCCATTAGGATTCTCAATTAAAACTCCACGGTCAAAGTCTGTTAAAGACTTAGAAATAGAAAGCTGATGCTTAGCATCTTTTTTTCTAGTGTCTCCAAAAGGTAAATCTCCATTCTCCTGAGGAGCTAAAGAAGCTAGCTGAAGTTGAAT
The DNA here is from genome assembly GCA_009937555.1 of Chlamydiales bacterium. Classification (GTDB taxonomy): domain Bacteria; phylum Chlamydiota; class Chlamydiia; order Chlamydiales; family JAACFD01; genus JAACFD01. The sequence goes on from JAACFD010000243.1 coordinate 1,822, forward strand.
GCCCCAAGTTTTTTGACTTGAGTGTATCCACCAGTGCCAGAAAGTGACCTGGAAAAGAGCATGCATGCAAAAGAGCTTTAGACGTTGAATATCTTCTATGGTAGGTTCAGCTTTATTTTCAGTAATAGGTCGCACTGTTTTTAATTCACCATTGAAATATTTACGACCAGGGAAGCTAGGATCGTCAGCTTCATTTTTATCAAGCAAAGCTTCATAGTCTTTGTCATCACTATCTCTATGCTCTACACTATGCTCTACTAGAGCTTTAGACATATAGTAGACTTGATACCATTGCTTTTTTACCTCAGGGTTAGTGGGGTTAATGTCATTTTCTTTAAAAAAGAGGTCTATCGTTTTTTCCAAAATTTCCCAGTATTTGTTTGCTGCAACAGCGAAGCGATGTCCAGGATATAGTACTTTTCTGGGGTTAAAGTTAGAGTAGTCGATTTTTCGCAAATCATCTCTTAAGTAGTCCCTAATAGCATCCACAGTTAAAGGACCTCTAGCTAGAATACCCTCAGGTCCAAAAATAGCTGACTTACCTAAATGGTTAATTTCCATTACTTCACGAAGGTGAGGTTTAAGTAGGCGCCCTATAGGATGATCTTTAAGGTGTCTAAACACAGCCATAGCATATTGTTCTGATGCTAAGTGACCAATAGCTAAATGTTTAGTAATCTCGCCTTTATAGAATGCGGCGCAGTTAAAATGATAAAGGGCTTTTAAAAAGTCCTCATCTTCAGGTTTATATACCACACTTTCATGAGGAGGGTACTCTAAGTGTAGCTCTACAATTTCAGGTGTTTCATTTTCAAGAGTGAAGTATAGCTTTGTGTTAGGGATAACAGGAGTAGGTTTTTTCTCATAGCCATCCCATTTGATTTCCACAAGGTAGACGCCTTCTTTATCTGTTTTTAAAGGGTCACAGGGGAAAATACCATTAAATATCATTTCAATAGTTTTTTCCATGGAATGCTTAATGTCATCATTGCCCCCATAATACTTAACGAGTTTCTCTAACGAGGCCTCGTCATCAAAGAAAGTAAAATATAGGTCTTTTATTTTTTCATCAAATACAGCTTTTAATAAGGATTTATAGTATGAAATTCCCCACTGTTGTGGCCTGAGTTCATTTTTCTCAGGGTGTTTTAACATAGGTAGATCATCTTCGTATTCATATAGCTCAGTTTGTAAGTTGGGATAGTCTACCTTTTTCTCAGAAAACTTTTTACTGATTCGAATAGAAGCAAGTTCTTTTTCAGTAGAAAAGTTAAAAAATGATTCAGGCTCCTTGAGCTTATCTTCGACAACTTTAATGACTAGGTCTTGCTCTCTATAGGGAATCTTTGTAGCTTTAAATTTTAGCTGAAACTTTCCATTTTCATCCGTTCTTGCTGTGGCCAGGGGAATCTTAAAGTAAAAAAGCTTAAGATAAAGTTTAAGCTTTTGATCATGCAGA
>JAACFD010000244.1 GCA_009937555.1 Chlamydiales bacterium
AGATCTAAAAAAATGATCCATTAACCCAGGTATTTCATCACTACTTCTTATTATGTTAAAATCTGGTAGCTGTGGAAGGTCATTTTTTTGTATTCGCTCATAAAAGTTTCTAAACTCACCCAGTGCAAAATATTCTGAAAAAGCAATAAGTGTTTCTTTGTTTGAGTTGCTTTCAAAAGATTCTAAAACCTTAGCAAGGTAAGCCTCATGTTTTTGTGAGCTTCTTGCTGTTTCTAAGTCTGACTCTAGGGTATGGGAGTGTTGAAGAAGATCATCCCAGTCGATAGGGGCTCCTGCAAAGTCTGCTTTGATCCCTGCATCTTCACCTGCTTCAAAATAGGATTTTTTAAGGAGATCTAGTATGCTTCTAGCAGTTTTATGGCACTTTGTATCTGAAGATTCAAGTAAAACCCCTTCAAATCCTCTGCAGGCAAACTGGAACTTCTTAGTTGGGCGACCATAACTTTTAAGAGTGTCCAGAGTGTTTGCAATAACCTCTCTGTTATTATCAAAGTCTTTTTGAACCTTAGGAGCTAATAACGCTACTTTTTCTCTATACGAGCTTAAAGGAATTTCCAGCTCTTCAGTTTTAGGTAGTTTACCTATTTTAGGTGGTTTACCTATAGCTTCATCTAAAATCTCAAAGATGTCTTCTGGTGACATCCCAGGGGAATTTCTAGTTATAGAGTTAATTTTTTCAATTTTTTTACTAATGGGTAGAAGCCTTCTTAGAGAAGTGACAGAATCTTTGGCTTTATCAGTATCAAAAGTGATATTTACCCTCAAAATTACGGCATCAAGATGACTTTTAGCTTTAAAATTGTTGTTGAAAGCATATTTATAATCATCTAATGCCTTTACAAGGTTTGTCAAAAGAATAGCTTCTAAACTTTCAATATTTCTTTGATAATTCTCTAAGATTTCTTGCTTCTTCCCAATGCTTATTTTACTTGTTAATAAAGAAGATTGAGCAGAAATACTATTCCTTAATTGAGTAAATTCTTCTTTTTGTTCTTCTGTAAGTTCAATTCCTACAGATTCTAGCGTCTCAAGATCTGGAAGCTCTGCAAAAGCCTCATACTTAGTTTTAAGCTCCTTTACTCTTGATAAGATCGCTTCGCTTTTTTCTACATACTCAGAAGCTTTTTTAACAACATATACAACGCTTTCTTTTATAATTGCATCAGAAGCACTCTTATCAATGGCTCCATCTAGCAATGACTGAAGTTCTTCACCTTTATCTCGAAGACGTAGTTCCTCGACTCTTCTAAATGCTGAGTCTGCTGATGGAAACTGAGAAAGAGCTTTAGCAAGTGCTGCAGCATCTAATTTATCAATATTAGTCTTAATAGCGCTAGTAAGTTCTTTTCTTAACGCTGATAACTCATCTCTCAGCTCCTTTTGATGTTCATTTTTTTCTGTAGCATGAGCTATTGCACCGTTTATCGTATCAAGCATCGTCTGGTAAAATTGATTGCCTGGATCCTCAGCTAACTTTGCTTCAATCTCTTGTTTTTTAGCTTCTACCTCGTCTACCTTTAAGTCATCAAAGGATAATTCCTCTAGCCTAGCTAGTTGGGTTGTTAGGCTTTCTTTAAGTGCTTTAGCTTTTTCTCTAGTTTCTTCAAGGTTTTGTTGAAGTAGCGCTTCGGAGCTTTCTTGTGAACCCTTCACCGCTTCTGTTAACTCTTCATGCAATGATTCAAGAGCGCTTTTCTTTTGTTCTATTAGGCTTTCAAAGCCTTCTTTTAAACCTGCAGGGAATTCGCGAGTGACAGAGCCTAGTAAAGCCTCCAAGCCCTCTGCTTTTGCATCTAACGCTTGTTTACGAGCAAGTATTTCATGATTTAATGCACTGCAGTCAGCTAGGTGATTTTGAATAGTCTCAAAAGCAACACCTGCAGCACCTCCCTCAGGGCTTCTCTCCACTAACTCAAGAGCATTCGCTCTAAGAGTATCCCATTTATCTAAACTCTGCTTTTCAATATGCGCTTCGATCAGCTGTTTTAACTTAACATCCCGAAAACCCTCAAACTCTTTGTTTAGTGCAGCAATTTCAGCTTTAGTTTGTTGAATAGAGTTAAGCTCTTCTGCAAACTCTGATTTAAATTCTTCAGGAACTTCCAAATCTTCTAAAGTCTCATAAGCTGCGTAGGCATTTTGGAACTCATCGAGTTTTTTTAGTAAAACATCTATAGATTCAGGAGTGATACCTTTTGCTTGGAGTTGTGAAAATTTCTCTTTTAACTCATCTATTCTATTACTAAAGTTTTCACTAGCACCTCTTATTTCAACGGTAAAAGCTTCCACTTTCTCTCCAGTCTCAGCTAACCCCACCTCTCTTTGCTCTTTTGCTTTTGTCTTATCTAGGCTTGGCTTATCTTCATCATTGCCTGTAGTCTTCTTTTTCGGCTTTTTCTTAGTGTTACTTTTTTTAGAGTCATCTGCTTTTTGGCTAGCATCTTCATCAGGAGCTTTTTCAGCGTTTCTTTCTTTAAAGCTTAAGCTGGCTTCATCATCAGCTGGCTTGTTAATGCCGCAAGCTTTATTAAATGTACTTTGGATCTTATCTATATTTTCTTTAGCGCGGTTACCTTCTTTACCAATGCTATGTTCATGTTTAAAGTTCTCCCAATTGCGCTTGATTCCTTTATCACTTGCTTCACCTAGACTTAAGTCTCCTCCCTGAGAGCTGAGCTCTAAAGATTTGAAATAGCCATTATTATTGGCCATTTTAAATTGTTTGACGATGTGAGAGGCCTTTTTGGCAATTTCTTCCAGGGCATCCTTGGAATAATCTTCCCTATGCAGCAAATCTTCTTCACCTTGAGAAAAGCGAATGGTATAGTTTTTCTTGCTGACGCTTCCATCTTCCTCTTCCATAAAAACCCGAAGCTTAAGTACCTTTCTTCCAGGGTTTTTAGGGTCATCTGCAAGCTTGTACTCAAAAGAAACATCCGAGTAGAAGCTACTTTTGCCTCCCTCTCTTTCTTTACCATCATTTTGGTGGTTAAATGAGTGATACTCAAAGGGATCAAAACTTCCAACGTCTGACATGGCGGACCTTATTATATTGAGGTTAAATGCATTTACTCAGAAAAAGGCATGCAAATTTAGTGCCAGATGTGAAGCTAGATATGCAGCATAGGCTGCTTACCCTCTTTCAAAATATAACTATCATCGTAGATATATTTTGAAAGGGCCCTTGAAGGGCTTTAGTATTTAAA
>JAACFD010000245.1 GCA_009937555.1 Chlamydiales bacterium
TTTGACCGGGATCTTTACTCTTTTCTTTTAGGTATGCTTTTAGTATCCGCGTTGATAACTTTTTTAAAGCAGACTGTTCAATTTTTACCCAGCTTAGCGTGTTTTTTAAAGCATCGCTGTCTAGAGATGCAATATTTTCTCCATCTTCTCCTGTAGCGCTTATTATCTTTTCTTTGTAAGTTTTAAAAAGCATCTGACAGCGAATTTCACTCATAAAACTTTTATAAGTTTGCTTTTCACTAAACTCTTTGCAAATAGTAGGCCTAAAGACATGCATTGAACACACGCCATCTTTTTGTGTGGTCATAAAACCTAAGTTGCTATCAGCTTCCATAGGCTTAGCAGAAAACTCAACTGAGAGCGTATTGATAATTTCACCATACAAACTATCAATATTATGCCTTTTATCTGCTTCTTTTTTCCTGACAACGCTAGCAAAGAATTGCTTAAAGGTATCTTTTACACCTGATATCTCTTGTGCCCCATCATCTCCTGATAGTTCAAAAATGCTATCTAAGCTCATTTCACCTAGTTTCATCATAAGTAGGCTTTTTCTATCGGCTTTTGAACCATGATATCCAACACCTTCTCCACTATTGAATATACTGAAACTGAGCTTATCACCTTCTTTTTGTATTCTATAGAGCATAGCATGCCCACTATCGAGTCCAGAGTAACCTCCCTCAAAGTAAAAAGGCTTACCTCTATTAAGGCATTCTGTGAGTGCTGTGTAAATAGCGCCAGATTCTAAATCTGCTTTTAGACTCTCTCCATAAACATGAATAGAACTTAACATGCTATCTACAGAACCTAGTTCTTCATCTTGATAGTCTACGCCTTTAATAAAAGTTTCCTTATCTCTGATTTGACCTGATAAATCTTTTAACAAACCTCTTGTATTAGCAATATGATTAGATTCATAAGCGGTACCTGAAATTTCACCATCACAAAGTAGATGAGCAAATAATGACCTACTGAGAGCTTCAGGTGTTTTATCTTTTCTTGCTGACAGATCTTCTGGATGTGCCAGAGATGTAGGGGAATCATAACTGTCTGTTAAGCTGAGGTGCCTTTCAAAAGATTGCGCTGCTAGGTTTCTGTGCCGTTGTTTTTTTAATCGATCTACTGAATCACTAAGCTCTCTAAGGGCTATAGCAAAGTCGCTAGCATCAAGAGGTGTAGATTCTTTAATAGCAAGAATTTTAGCAAAATCAATAACCGCTTCTCTCAGAGCTTGCTTTCTATCAATATCACCTTCTCTAGTAGCCAGTGATAAATTTGCTACACTTTCTCTAATATTATTAGCTGCTTCTTTTAAAAGTAGAGATAAACGAGGATCTCCCGAAAGGCGGTGGTGCTCATCGCTATAGCTTTGACTTAACTTAAATGCAAGGTTTAGGTGATCAAAAAACTTACCTTCATCAATGCTTATTCTCCGATCATTGCCTTCATGATCAGTATAACTTAAGTTTAGAGTTTCTTCATCTTCCTCTAAAAGAGTCTCTTTAAATACTTTAGTAGCAGCACTCTTGCTACTCTCTTCTAGAAAAGCTTGCCAAGCCTTTACTTCACTAGGATTAGTGAAAAGAGAGTGGCTTCGCATATGATCTTCTTCTAATAAGGTATGCAGACAAATTGAAGCAGGGAAGTGATCTCCAGCTATTAATGCACCTGGCATATCAGCCCGCACAAACATTAAGTATGAGCGTATTAATCGCTGTTGGTTTTCAATAGAGTCGTTTGAGCACAAGCTCTCAATACTCTCTATTAGATCATCATAATATACCATCTTATCTTTGCTTATTTCGCCAGATAACTTCTCATGAAGTAGATTTAGATACAAAGTAGCGATGTCAGCTAGCCCATAGGCTATTTGCGAGTTATCTTTAATTTTTAACCTTGGGAAGTTTTCTCTAATAGAAGCTGAAATGCTTTCAAAATGCTCAAAGAAAGCAATAACAGAAGCGCCGTGATCCACCACTATTTCTTCTTTCAATGCTGCAGAGCTAGCTGTAGATGAAGGGCTAGAAGGAGGGGAGTCAGCTTTAGATGCAGCTGCTGTAGATTGATCTATAAGAGCTTTAAAAATGAGTGGTACTTTTAGAATCTTGTCCTTATCTGCAAAAGCTTCATGAGCTTCTGCAGCTTCGATAAATGAGCTAAACTCCTCTCTCATTTTACCAATATAGGGGATAATACCTTTGCTTGTGACTTTGAGCTGAGAAAGCTTTTCTTGTGCTACACGCACCCGATCAGCAGATTTTTCATGTATAGCTAAATCAATAGCAGCTTTTTTATCTATATTCTCATCTTGAGCATCATTAATTCTATCTACAAGGCTAGTCCACATAACTTCTGAATGAATGCCTTTTACTTTGTCTTCGGGTGAAAGCAGCTCTTTTATCCTTGTGATAATAGCACTTCTTTCTGATAAGCTTTCTTCATAACGATCTAAAGAAATTTCACCTCTGACAAGAGAGGGGAGACTATGCAGTTTTTTGGCTTTTGAAAGAGCTTCGATAGTATTTTTTAGTGATTTATTTGATGCTATAAGAGCTTTATAATTATTGACTAAGCTAGCTTCTTCTTCAGATGCTTCTCGCTGAGGAAACTCTGAAAAGATTTTATAAAAGCCTAGCTCTTCTAGACTGATGCGTTTAGATTTAAAAGCTGTTCCATTAGCTTTGGCTTCTTTCTTGGCATTCTCCTCTTCTGTTTTCCACTTGTCAAGATTGCTTAAGATAGTATTAAACCTTGTCAGCTTTTCATCATCCTCTTCTAAAGCTGGTTCATTATAATAGAATCTGGCAAGTTCAAGGGTAGCTCTATTTTGGTCTGCAAGGATATCAGCATTTTCATAATCTTCAACAAGTTGTGACCATCTACTAATGGACCTTTCACATAAAACATCCATAGCAACGTCTTTAGAAAGTCTTTTCTTTCTTATCTTAAGAATTCTTAAAGCAATAGCTTTTCCTTTATTTGCTATCTCTTCTTTTGAAGGGTCTGCTATTGAGCTAAAAGAATCTTCACTTAGCAGCGTCTCATAACTACTTACTAGGCTCTCATATTCGTGACTTCTCTCTTCTAGTACATCTCTGCTGTCAAGGTCTAAAGTGCTGATAACACTACCTTTATCTATTACAACAGCGCTAAGTGTTTTTTGAAGCTTTTGCTCTTCTTGAAATTTGTCATAAGTATCAAGTATTCTTTGGGTAGA
>JAACFD010000246.1 GCA_009937555.1 Chlamydiales bacterium
AACACTCCCCTCTGAAGATAAAATCTTTGAAATCCCTCTTGCTTCTGCTCACTTCACACTTAAAGAGCGACTAAGCTTATACCCAAATTTTGCCTCTATATTTTTCAACCGTTTTAAAAGCCGTTTAAATCAATATACTCCACCACGCATTAACAGAGGCGCAGCAATCCAAGTCTCTCATCAAAGTACGCCTAGCACATTCGAAAGAGCTGTCAAACGTCTTGCGCAGCCTATTATGACAAAGTGGATGCAACTTGAACTATCCCCGAGCCTAAAACTAATGCAGCAAACGACACTTAACTACCTAAAAAGTTTACCTAAAGGCACTAATGGAGACTTTTTCTTTTCGTTTAGTTGCCACCCTAAAGCTATGTATAGAGAACACTTTATTGCTCTAGACTTATACTGCAGCTGGTTAAAAAACTACTTTGGAGAAGAGGTAAAAGCTATCCACTACCAAGATGCAAAAAAAATATTAAGTGAAAAGCAGATCCCATCTCAAAAGGAAAGAGAATATGCTGGCCATATTGAGTAATATTAACATAGAGCCTATCTCTAACCTTATAGATGTAGAATACTTTGGTAGCTATGATCAGATTATTTCTGAGCTTGAAAATCCTTCTACCTTTACTCACAGTCCTCAATGTTCCACTGTATGGATTCATATAGATGCCCAAGAGTTTATAAAGGATCTCTACTATAATAAAGAAGGGAAGCAAAGCGTTTTAGAGCTTTTTGACCTAACCCTTCAGTCAATCAAAGCATTCCTTCAAAAGCATAGTGAAAAGAGACTTATTGTCTCCACTCTCTGTCTGCCAGCAATGAATTATCATACTTTTATTGATGCTGCTGAAGCAAGCAGTAGCTTTGCTCTAGAGTTTGAGTTAAACAGCCGTTTACATGAGCTCAAAAATAGCTGCGCCAACCTTCACCTGTTACCAACAAACCTTGTGTTTCATCAGTTAGGTTTTAAAGAATGCTTTGCTAGTAAATACTGGTATCTAGGTCGCATTAAATATTCTAACAGCGCCTTTAAAGCACTAGCCAAACAGTACAAAAACCTAGAAACAGCCTTGAAAAACCAATATAAAAAAGTCCTTGTTCTTGACCTTGATAACACCCTATGGGGTGGCGTTTTAGGAGAGCTAGGGCCCCAAGGTATTTCACTGGGTAGTGAACTTATAGCAAAAGCTTACCAGGACTTTCAAAAAGCTGTGAAGTCTTTAAAAGACTTAGGGGTTATTTTAGCTATTTGCTCTAAGAATAATGAAGCAGATGCAAAAGAAGCCTTTGATACAAACCCTAATATGGTACTAGCTTGGGATGACTTTGCCTCACTAAAAGTCAATTGGCAAGCAAAGCATGAGAATATTCAAGAAATGGCAAATGAGCTAAGTCTTGGTCTAGATGCTTTTGTCTTTATCGATGATAACCCAGTGGAGCGAGACTTGGTAAAAAGCATGTTACCAGAAGTTACCGTACCAGACTTTCCTAAAGATCCCTGTCAACTGCCAAGCTGGTTTTTAGACTCTGTTGTCTACCCACACTTCCCAAAAGTTCACCTTACTAGAGAGGACCGCTTAAAAAATACGCTCTATAAGCAAAAGAGCGCCCGCTCAAACTTTGCAAAGACTAAGTCTCTAAAAGACTTTCTTACAGCCTTAGAGATAAATCTTACGATCTATAAAGACCCAGCAGAACTTATGTCTCGTCTAAGCCAACTGACCCAGAAGACAAATCAGTTTAATCTGACTCTGAAGCGCTATGAAGAGTTTGAAATTGAAAACATGATCCATGATCCTAATTACTTACTGCTGGCTGCTGACTACCATGACAAGTTTGGAGGTGAAGGAGTAATAGCTCTGATCATTTTAAGAATATCTGGAAAAACTGCATATATTGAAAATTTCTTGCTTAGCTGCCGAGTTATAGGAAGAGAAGTAGAAAAAGCCCTTTTCTCTCAAGCTCTTAAACTAATGTCGTCTGATAATATTGAGTCTATACGAGGTCATTACACAGCCGGTAAGCGTAATCAACTAATAGAAAATTTATTAAAAGAACTGGGACTAGAAGAGATAGAAAAACACCACTACAAGCAGTCAATCAAAGCTCTTCTTGAAAACAGCTACACATACCCTATAAAAATAAAGCAAGTTGAAAGCATCTCTGCAAATTAAGGAAATATCATGACTATCAATCACCAAGAACTATTAGAAGTCGCTGCTAGTACATTTGAAATGGAAAGTGAAAAACTATCTTTAGAATCCTCTAGAACTAATCTAGCTCAATGGGATTCTTTAAATCACTTAAAACTCTTTATGGCTATAGAGCAGCATTTTGATGTACAGTTTTCACCAGAAGACATTGTTAATTTATCCAGTTTCTCTGAAATAGCTAGTGCTTTAGATAAATTGCTAAGCTCATCAAGATAAAACAGGCAACCACTATGGACAATCTTGTTAAAAACAGTAAAAGCTTTTTAAAGAAATACTTACCGGCACCTGTTACTAGGTGGCTCAAAGGTATCTATAAAGCTAGAAAAAAAAAGTTAAGAGAGTCACAAACTCCAATTAGCAAAGATGAATTTATAGATCTTTTAACCAACAAAATGGGTATTACTAAAGGAGACCTTTTGGTTGTTCATAGTAGTATGGAAGAGCTTAATCTTGCTTTTAATGCTTTAGAATTGCTGCAAATTCTACAAGAGGTAGTGGGAGAAGAGGGCACACTAGTCTTCCCTACTCATATTGATATTCGTGCAGAAGATTTTTATAAATCCTCTGAAGTATTTGATGTTAGAAAAACACTTTCCTATACAGGGATACTAAGCGAAATAGCCCGTAGACAAAAGGATGCTAAGCGCAGCCTACACCCTTTTAACTCTGTTTGTGCTATTGGAAAAGAAGCCCACTACCTAATAAAAGATCACCACAAATCCATTCTCCCCTGCGGCCCTAACACCCCATACTCTCGAGTTATAGAGAAAAAAGGAAAGGTAATAGGTTTAGGTGTGAGTAGTGAATTTTTATCACTAGTACACTGCATTGAAGATGAACTTACAGACAAGTTCCCTATGCAAACAAGAGAAGAAACCCTAAAAAGTTTTGACTGTTTAAACAGCAGGGGCGAGGAAATCAGTGTTAAAGCTAAAATCCCCCATATTAATATACAAAATAGAAATATCCCAGCCTTTATCAAGAAGCACTTTCCAGAAGAC
>JAACFD010000001.1 GCA_009937555.1 Chlamydiales bacterium
TGTAGATGGTATTAAAGAGAAACTACCAGAGCTTCCTCTTGAAAGAAAAAAACGCTATATCAAAGAACTAGAACTTACCCCTTATAACGCATCTATCTTAACTCAAGACAAAGAACTTTCTGACTATTTTGAGGAAGGTCTACAAATTACAAAAAATGCGCGTAATTTATGCAATTGGATTACCGTTGAGTTTGCCGGTCGTATTAAAGATTCTGGAGACACACTACAAAGTTTAGGCATTCCTTCAAAGCATATTGCTGAGCTTGTTAACCTAATTGATTCTAATAAAATTAATGGTAAGATTGCTAAAAAGGTAGCAGATGACATGCTAAACCAAGTGGGCACTTCTCCTGAAGCTATTGTTGCTGCTAACCCTGATTATCAACCTATTGATAACACTGAAGAGGTTGAATCATTTGTTGACACCGTTATTAAACAGGAAGCGCAATCTGTTAGTGATTTTAAAGCTGGAAAAGCTAAAGCATTTGGCTACTTAGTTGGCCAGGTGATGAAGCTTTCCAGAGGAAAAGCTCCTCCTGACTTAGTGAATAAGTTACTAAAGGAAAAACTATAGAGCTAAAAAAAGCCGGAGTGTAAACACTCCGGCTTTTTCATAATGCTATTTAGCTAACGTTACCACTTTTTTTTGACAAAGCCATAAAGTCCTGCTGCAAATGCGCACTTAGCGACATCACCTAAAATAAAAGGTAGCACACCGCAAGCCAGTAAACTCTCATATGGAATAAAAAAGCTTAGACCTACAAGACCGCAGCTATATTGAATAAGCTGACAACAAACAGCAATTAAAAATGCTGAAACAGCTTTAGTTGGTTTAAAGGTCTCAAAAAGATACCCTGCAGCATAAGCTTCTATTGCATAGCCTAAAATATAGCCGCCAGTAGGGCCAAAAAAGTAAGCTAGGCTGATAGTAGAAGAAGCAAGTACTGGCAGCCCCATCATGCCTAAGGCTAAATATGAAATAACCCCGCTAAAAGCGCGCTTAGGGCCAAAAAGTACCCCACATAAAATAGGCCCCATAGGCCCTAGTGTTACAGGCACAGGAGTAAAAGGGAGGTTAAAATAAATCTTAGAAGCGCAAGTCATAATTGCTATTGAAAATACGATAGCTAACGCCCATGACTTTGCTTGAGAGTTTTCTTTGCTAATAGAAGAAATATAAGTTGAGGCCATAAAAATAGCTCCTTAAAGTGTTTATTGTACTACCCTTCTTGTACATTCATAGTTATAGAATGCACAGGCATAGGCATTAGATCTTTAATAGTATTGAGTATAAGGCGCTGTCTTTGCAGCGGTGAAACAGACTTGAACTGCTTTGAGCTAATATTCAGTTTAAAATGCATGGCTCCGCGGTGCTGAGTTTTATGTCCCGCGTGCTCATAACTTACATCGATTAGCTCTAATGAAGAAGGTTTAAAAGCTTCTTCTAATCTTTTTTCAATAATTTCCTTTACAGATACGATCATTGTCTGCTCCACATAAACAAGGGTTTAGGAAAATTAAACCCCTATTATTTCCTAGGGTGGAATTTATTGAAAGAACTAGATACTTTTTTTGTGCTTATGTGAGTGTAGCGATCTGTAGTTGCAATATTTACATGTCCTAAAAGCTCTTGAATTAATCTAAGATCAGCTCCATTTTCTAGCAAATGAGTAGCAAATGAGTGGCGCAAAGTATGGGGGCTAACATTTTTTTGAATGCCTGCTTTTTTTGAGTATTTTTTTAACATCCCCCACACAAAAAAACGGTCTATTGGTTTTGAAGACTTAGCTAAAAAAACGTAATCTGAGTGAGTCTCCGACTCAAAACACTGTCTATGCTGGGCAAGGTAGTGATCAACTGCCTCTAGGGCTTTTGAACCTATTGGAACCATTCTCTCTTTATCTCCCTTTCCCATAACCTTAACAAAGTCATCACCAATGTCATTAACTTTTAATCCACAAAGCTCCGAGACTCTTAAACCACAACCATATAACATCTCGATAATAGCCTTATCTCTCGCTCCTTCAGCATTACTGGGACAAGTCTTTAAAAGCAGTTTAATTTCTTCTTCTGATAAATAATCAGGAACTTTTTGCCAAATTTTACTACCCTGAAAGAACATTTCTAAATCGTCTTCTAAATAACTCTCTCTTTTTAAAAACCGAAAGAAAACTTTCAGTGCAACTAAGAAACGTGAATATGAACTACTAGCAAATTGTTTTGACTTAAGCTCCATAAAATAGTCAGATAGCAGCACATCATCTACTAGTGTAATGTCTGAAACTCCTCTTGTATTTAAAAAATCAAAGAACTTCTGAATATCCCTTTGGTAAGCTTCTAAAGTGTTTTTAGAAACTCCTTTCTCAGACCTTAAATAAAGCATAAAATCATCTAAATATGCTGATAAACCCACGCATAACCCTTTACAAGAAGTTTTTATTACATTATACCATCTGTAAGCAAGAAGTTAAACCCCTTAAAACTATTCTCTATGTCTTTATCAACTAGCCGCTATAAATCTCAAATCTTACCTACTGCCTCAACCAAGCAAACATTAACCAAACCTTCCCCTTGCTTAATAGATAAAGATATCTTATGTCCTTGCTGTAAAAAAACGCTCAGCTTTCATGAAAGCCCTAACTACTTTTTTTGTAAACAGTGTAGCTACAAGCGTAAGGATTTTTTCTGTCATGCTTGCAACTGCTACCACCCCCCTAGATTTTTGCACGAGGAAAAGCAGAAATCTCAGCACATAAAAAATCAGCACGCTAAGACAAAATCAGAGCTACCCTTTATATTTATCTACTTTTTTTTACTCTCTTTCATTCTAAACTTTTACTTTAAATACTAAAGTTGGCATGTAAATTGCATAGGTATGTTTGTTGTACATATTAGACCATAAAAAATAACAACAAAAGGGCCAGCTATGAAGACTAAAAAAAATTTACCACGTTTAGCAAATACTACTCGCAGCAAAAACCCTCTTCGCAAAGGGAAGCGTTTATGCCCTGTACCAGTAAAGCGTAAAAAATAAAAGGCTTGAAAAACTTTAAAAGTGATGTATAAGATACATTTTCAAGCTATTTTTTAGGCAATAAGGAGAAAACATTGGCGCTAAGTCTAGAGCAAAGAGAATTACTATATAGAGAGTCCTCCAAAAGACATTTTAGCAAAGACCCCCAAGCAGTGGACTTTGTCAATAGGTATTTAAGTGAGGCTCAGGCTACCCAAAGCAATGCAGCTATTTTAGAAATTGCTATTAATGCTACTAGTATTGAAGGAATGCATCTAGAAGTTGGTGTTTACATGGGCAAAACACTTAATTACTTAGCCTCCCTAAAACCAGACTATTTCTTTCATGGATTTGATTCTTTTGAAGGTTTACCCGAAGATTGGGACCGGGGTGATAAGCACTCGCTTGACAAAGGAATGTTCTCCTTAGAAGATAAGACTAAACTACCTAAAATGTTAGCTAATGTGCAGCTACATGCCGGCTGGTTTAAAGATTCCCTACCTAAATTTAAAAAAGAGACGCTAAAAGATCAGCCCATATCTTTTTTACATATTGACTGTGACCTGTACTCTTCAACGAAGGATGTTTTTGAATACTTTGGAGAAAATATCCAGGCTGAAACAGTTATTCTCTTTGACGAGCTTTACAACTATCCTTCCTATAAAGAGCATGAATTCAAAGCTCTACAAGAATTTTTAGCAGAGAGAAAACTATCTATTGAGTACATCGCTTATAATGAAAATAGCGAGCAAGTAGCAGGAATTATAAAGAAAAGCAGTTAAAACTCTTGCTCTTCCGTTAAGATATGAGCTTGTTCACCTAAGTCATCCGACTCTTGCAGCTCTCTTGAAATCACATACTTTTCTGTTAACCAGCTATGCAGCTCAGCATTTTGACAACGCTTAGAACAAAAAGGTCCTAGCTGAGCAACATTTTCCTGCTTAAATAATTTTCGACACTTGGGACAAATACTCTTATCAGCCATAACTACACCCTACTTTGCCTCTTGCACAGTTTCTCCCCTAAGGGCTGTAGCTATTAGCTGCTGTACTTCATTTACTATCTGAGGATCAAGATCAGGACGTATAAAAGTGAAGATCTCACCATTTTCTGGACGCTCAAAAATTAAAGAGACGCTACCATCTTTTTTAGATTGATGCTCTTTTTTTAGGAAAACCTGCTTTTGCCTCTGAAGAAAAAGAGTTAAAACATAAATTGTTTGCCTATCTTTTTCAGAAGGGTTTTCATCTGCTAACATTTTATGAAGTAAGGTAAAAGCACGTTCAATTTTTGTTTTAGGTGTAAGGTCAATTTTTTCTTTTTTAGGAATAATAGAACTCCAGTAAATCCACTCTTCCTGAGCATCTTCTTCACGAAGCTGCTTTTCATGCTCTGCAAAGAAGTCTTCTCTTAAGTACTCATTATTACCTTCTTTAATGCGTGAGACAATCTCATCATTGGCTTTAAAAGCTTCTTTAGAGATAGAGCACTCTTTAGCTCGGCGTGGAATTTTATAAAAAGTTAAGTTACTAAAAGTCATAATTACCCAAGTATGTTGTTCAATATTTGTCCTAACACAAAATCTTTTTTATCACTCTTAAAATCTTGAATAAAACTTTGAGCGATGGTCTTACCTAGCTGAACTCCTTCCTGATCAAAGCTATTAATTCCCCAGAGTAAGCCCTCAAAAACCGTTTTACTTTCATAAAAAGCTAATAAAGAGCCCATTACAAAAGGAGTTAGTTTCTTAGCTAGTAAGATAGAGCTTGGTCTATTCCCAGAAAACTGCCGGTTAGGATTGTCTGGATTTTGCTGTCCTTTAGCAAGCCCTACAGACTGAGCGAATAAATTTGCAAGTAGCTTTTGCTGCGAGCTTGTCCCATTTATTACTCTATCTTTGCCATACTGAGGCTCTGCAAAGGCAATAAAATCAACCGGGACAATAGCACTGCCTTGATGCAGTAGCTGAAAATATGAGTGCTGAGAATTACATCCAATACCGCCCCATGAAACATAAGAGCTTTCATAGCTTAAACTATTACCTTCTTTGTCGACTCCTTTTCCATTTGATTCCATCACTAGCTGCTGAACATGATCTGGAAAGAATCTAAGAGCTGACGAATAAGGCACTACGCAATTGGTAGGAAAGGATAAAAAGTTGCGATTCCAGATAGAGATTAAAGCCGCGACTAGAGAGGCTACTTGCTCTTCTTTATCTTGCTCTAAAACATGGTTATCAAATGCTGAAGCGCCTTCAATAAATTCTCGATACACTTCTGAACCCAAAGCTAATGAAAGTGGTACTGCCCCCACCATAGAGGATACCGAAAAACGCCCTCCTACTCCATCTAGCATATAAAATCTTTCTAGAAAATCATCTCTATCCAGCGCACTATTTTCAGAAGTGATAGATAGCATGTGATCCTTTGCTTCAATTCCTTGCTGCTTCAAAAGCCCACGTACAATCTCTTCATTTGTACTTGTCTCAAGGGTGCTGCCTGATTTAGAAATAATGATAAATAGGCACTCGCTTAAATTTTCATCTTGCAATGATCCAAATAACTCATCAGGATCTAAGTTAGCTAAAAACTCTAAAGGTGTTTTAGTTTGGCTAAATGCTTTTAGTGCATGGTAAATTGCTTTAGCTCCAAGCTCTGAACCGCCGATGCCTACTACAAAAATCTTTGAAAATTTTGCTTCTTTTTTAAAGTTTTTTTCAAAGTCAATTAACTTCTGCCACTCTCTATCTACAAAGTTCCAGTATTTGTCATGCTTCCCAAAATTACGCTTAAGATCTCTTATAACCGTGTGTAGAACAGGCCTGTCTTCTGATTCATAGCCATAAATAGTATTAACAATTTCACCATTAGCTATTTGCTGGTTTTTTTCCAGCAGTTTAGCTTGGCGACTTAAGTCAAATAGCTTTGATAATACCTCAGCATTTAAACGTTGAGCAGGAAAAAAATAGGTAAAACCTGGAAAAGAAACAGAATGCTTATCCCAAAAAGCTATGTCATCTAAAGCTGAGGCATTGATTTCAATAGTTCTATTAGATAAGTCACTTAACTGCTCATAAGCAGGGTATGTCGCTAAATCATGTTTCATAACTTTCCTTAAACGTAGTGTACTTCTCCACCTGCAGCTTCGAAACCCATCAACTTTCTTTGCAGCTTTGGATTAAGGCTGTCGTTTATAACCCAAAGCTCATCTAGCCCTTCCCACTGCTCAATTAAAAACTTTTCTGAGATAACCCTAAAAGGTAAATCTTTTGCCTCTAACTTTGAGAATAAATCTGATAAACTTCCAAGAGTAGCAAAACTAAAGCGCTGCTTTTCTGGAAGTAAAATACCGCGACTTTTATTCACTACTTTCTTAAAAAACAGCTGGTCATACCTTGTCTTAGTACAAGAATCCCATAGCATCGTCTTCAATACTTTGTTTAACTTAGGTGCATTTTGAGCAGCTAAATCAAAAAATTCAAAAGTATCCGGAAGTGAAAAAGCAAGCTGCTCTTCTAAACTACTTTGAGAGGAAAAATCCTGCAGTACAAAAGTTAAAATATTTGCGGGAAAGCTTGGAAGCAACATGTACATATAATTTACTGCTACATCTTGATAAAAAAGCTTTCGTTCAAAAATACCAGCTTCAATATGCTGCAGAGAGTCTAAACTAAGCTCATCAAAATCTTTGAAAGCTCTTGAAAATTGCTCATTAAGCTTTTCAATACTCTCAAATCGAGAAGATAACCATAGCTGCCACTGCTTTTGTAAATGATCACTATAACGAATGGACTGGTAATCAAGTACTCTGCCTTTAAATAACGAAAGAGCAAAAGTACTCGCACTAAAGGGCTCTAAAACTTTTTCATTAAAGTGCTTACAAGCAATCTCTAAGCTTAAGAATTGCGCTTCTTGATCTAGTGGGGCTGTTAAACGGTCAAATAACCCTAGATCTAACTCCCACCATAAAAACAACCCTTTCTCTTCAGCTTGCTTGGCTTGCTCAATCTGAGTATTGAAATTTAAGTCAGAGCTTAAGCTTAGGTCTAACTTAATCTTTACAACATTCACTGCATCTAAGTTTCCATCCCATACTGGATAATCAACCACTAAGGGAGTAAACTCTTTCCCCTTAAATAAAAAACTTTCATAGTCACTACTAAGGGATAAATCTTCAATTGTCTCTAAACTCATACTGCTACTCTCGCTTCATACAGGTAAATATCACGCCCTAAGCTGGTCCATAAATTTTTAAAATAAGAGTAGCCATACTCTTTAGGGTCTTTTAAATAAAAAGGAAGGGGTAGGGCATGTGAGAAAGCTTCTACTTTTGAAAAATACTCTATAGTCTCTTCAAGGTAAGGCTCTGAATCAGTTACAAAAACACAAGATCCATCCTTTTTTAAAAAGCGCGCCATGTCCTTTACAAAAGACTCTTGTATGATGCGATGCTTGATATGACGCTTCTTTGGCCAAGGGTCAGGAAAGTTGATATAGACCCCATCAATAGAACTTTCCTTGAAATATTTTTGAGCAACCAAACGTCCATCTCCACAAATAATCATCAGGTTATCTACCTTATCATTATTCATTTTAGACCAAATCTTTTTCACTCTCTTAAACTGTATCTCTACTGCAACAAAATTGACCTCTGGGCAACTCTTAGCTTTCTCTAAAATCCAATCTCCATTCCCTGAGCAAAATTCAACTAAAACAGGTCTATCGTTACCAAAAAATTCAGGACTATTAAAACCTGAGAACTTAAAAGACTCATAATCATCAAAGTAGGTAGGCACACACCAGATTTTATCCTTAAGAACTACATTCCGCTCATCAAATGTAAAAAATGGCTTTAAATCACTAGGTTTCATTAGCTTTAACACTTCTTTTTATTTAAAATTAAAGAAGTATTATAGAAGAGTTTTGCTTAAAAGCCAATGACCTTTGAACAAATTCATTAAAACTTTTTTTTAAAAAAATCTACTCCTGCACAAGAAAAAAGTCTTCACAGCAAATCAGACTAGGAAACCTTTGGTTTTAGAATAGTTGTAAGCCCTTGATAAAAGGACAAATACTTTTTTAACTGAGTGGTAACAAGCAAGACTTGAAGAAGCAACTAGTGAAACCCTCCACAAAAATTGTGGTAATCCTCTTATAACGCAGCCGCTTACATAAGTAATTCTTTTTCTAAATCTAGCATAATAAGAATCAAGTGAACTGTAGTACAGCACTTCATCTCTACCCATTGGCAGACCTATTACAGGAGCTAATAGAAGCTCTTTAGCTTCTTGTAGACTTGCTGTAGTTGAAAGCCTCTTCTCTAAGTCCACAAGCCTTTCAATTGAGTAACCATAGCGGTTAGTTAACTGCAAATATAGATCTAAGAATGACTCTCTTAAAATTTTCCTGGATAAGGCCCTCTCCATATGAAACCTGAGCTCCTCTTTGTCTACATCATGAAGAAAGAAATTCTCCCCCTCTTTACCTGTAGCCACAGCCCTTTCAGACTCTACTGAAGGCTCATTAACTACTGGCTGCAGTAGGTTTGCTAAACCTGAGGCTATATTAGCTCCTATTCCATTTTGCACTAATGGAGCGCCAAGCAAACTACCTACTAATCCAGCAATACCTGTAGCTGCAGAAGCTCTGCTGGAGTGTAAAACATCTCTCTCTTCTGGCCGCCTATGCATCACTAGAAATACCCCCTCTGCTTGCTTATCATCAGCCTGAAGGTTTTTAATATATTGAAGAAGGTGAGACCTCATCATTTCTCCTCCACCAGCTGGTAATATTAAAACTACCCTTTTTCCAAGCTCTTGTGACTTTTGAAGCACTTTGTTTATTTCTTGCTGTAGCAGCTCTACTTTTACTCTTCTAATAAAAGGCCATTGCTGAATCTCATTAATATTTATGCGGAATACGGCATAGTTTGAGTTTACACTCAAATAATCTTGGAGTTGACTAAGAAAGATATCAGCACGGCTCGCTGATTTCTCTAAAAGAGCAAACACACCGCTAGATAAGCGTCTATCTAGTTTTTGTAGCCATGTACTAAAGTAACTTGAGTAATTCGCACATAAAGGATAGTGCCTTTCAGGGCCAATGGGTGATGAAGGAGTTAGTGTTTGAAGCTCTCTTGCTGGAGCAGAAAGCTGAGGTTTAGAAGAAGAGAAATAACGCACTACTGTTAACTGAATATCTGCTCCTGTTTCAGCAGCTTCTTCTATAAATAGATTAACAATTGTAAAGGCACTGTCAACTGTTAGGTGAAGCCCTCCGTGGTAAAGACCAAAAAAAAGCATCCTTTCCACTGTATCTGATGAATGCCCTTTTAAAGCGACATAATGCTTCAAAAACGCAACTATATTTTTATAACTAGCCTCTGCATCGAGTAGCACTCCTGTGTATACATCCGGGATATAAGGCCTTTTTTTTGAACAAAAAATCACATTAATATCCTTTTCAGAAACTTCTTTTAATAAGCCTAGTAAAGCATCTAAACTTTTCAATTTAGGAACATCTGGAGGTAATGCACTTCTACCTATAAGTGTTGACTGAGCTTCAGCTCCTAGATCTCCTAGCCTCTTTCTAAACGAGTCTATAATTCTTCCATCAACTAATCTTGCTACCCGACTTTGGATACTTGAAAACAGACTATCAACATCTTCCCCATCTTCAACATGTTCGACAGCATCTCTAGACAGGCTAGCATTTATAGCTTCGCAGCCTTCAAAAATTAAAACAGACCTTGTTTTTTTCTCTATTTCAGAAATTAAGCCACCAAGATATGTTAATAGACTTTCCCTTTCCCTGTTAGAACGACTTGATAATAGAGATCTCGTTAATTGTGACAAGTTAACTCTATAAACTGTGTGACCTAATGCCCCCGCTGTTAAGGCGTGATCTAAAACATTATTTAAAACGCCACTCACATTTGCTATTGAAAAGGAAGGTCTTTTAAAACCTGTTTGCTTAATAGCATCACTTACATGCCTTACTACTCCTGAAAATAATTGATCTTGCGCGTATAGATTATGCGCCAATATTTCTACTTCTTCCTCAGAAGGCTTTATAACTTTGCAGGCAAGCTCAAATACCGAACGAGTCTCCGAAATGTCATGAAATTGTTCCCAGAAATCATCTAAAAAAGACTGTTTTGTATTTCTATTTACCCATAAACTCAACCTTGGATTTGTTTCGGCTAAATGCCAAAAATAATCAATTACATGTGATAAATTAAAACCTTCATCAGAACCTTTATGGCGAATGCTTTCACGATAAAACACACTTAACTCTTGAAAAAAACTGACAGATTTAGCAGGAAAGTTTCCCGGTAAATGCCTAGAAAAGTAGCAAATAGCTCTAGCAATTACTTTTATCCTTTCATTCTCAGACTCATAGCGACCCCGTTCTACTCCCATAAGTTCTTGTGCAATGTTAAGACCTGAAGACTTAATTTCTTCTGCTAGTATAGTGCTTGCCTCTTCAACTGACATTTCAGGAACTCTAATCCTCTTAATACGCCTCTCTAGATCGGGGTCTTCACTAAATATTCTACCCACTAAGGAAAAATCTGTACTAGTCCCAATAATTCTTACTCTACTATCCCCTAAAACTGTTTTAAAATCTGAGAAAAAACTACTATGACCTTCTAGAAGTAATTGTAGTTCATCAATTACTAGAATATAGCGACCAGACTGATTGATTTTAGTAATAATCCTGTCAAAAGAGCACTCCTCCCCTCCGTGAATAATTGCTCTAAACTGGCGAGCTAAACCAGCTTTATCTGTTTTAAGGTCTCTTATAACTAGTCGAACAAATTTATAGTCATGTAATGGGTGTTTTGGGTCAATAGCTGCTTGAAGAGCAATATGATCTACCAGTGAAGTTTTACCTGCGCCCGAAACCCCCTCTAAAATAGCACTCGCAGTATCAGATTTAGCAAGAGTAGCGGTTACAACTGTTTCCATATCTTTGCGGCCGTAAAAAGGCCTTATCGATTTCTCTCTTGCTTTATAGAGGACCTCTAATGTCAAATCGATACAAAAATCAGGCAAGCCAATCTTTTTTGATATACTCTGAGCTCTTTTTACCGCAGCTTCGATCAGACGTTCTCTTGCATCTCCATCTGCTGCAGCAACAGCAGCTTCACAAAGTGTTTCTTCCAGAAAACTTGCTAAAGCTGTTTCTTTTACTTTTCTTGTTTGTTCAGGATCTATTCCTACTGGAGGAGCAGCTACTACAGATGAAGTAGCTGCTTCTTTGAGTGTTTTGCTGCGATAATATGCTAACGCCATAGTTAAGCCAACAGAGCCAGCTGCAGCTAAAGCTGAACTTAACCCTCGAGAACCTGAAGACATAATTTACCCCTTATCCACTTGTTTAATAAGGGATTTTAAAACTTAAGCGTTAAAATTGCATTAAGAAGACAGGCTAAAGCTTATTTGCGAAACTTAGATATAAAATCTACTCCAGTTTTTCCTAAGAAAGAAAATTTTCTTGCTACGTCGCAACATTTGCTAAAAACATAATAACTAGTCATTGCTGTAGAAGCTACTGTCCCTACTTTCCACATAATACTAGCCCAGTTAGAAGCAAGATAGTTTGCTGCACCGCTTACTCTTCTTCTGAAACGAGCATAGAATGAGTCATATGAACAGTAGTAGTAGACATCATCTTTATGCATATCCACTTTCCCTGGAGATAAGTATGCCACAGCTTCTTTATATGAGCTTTTTTTGCACACAACTTTTTCTAGCTTGAGGATATCTTCTATAGTACATTTTTTTTCATTATATAGCTGTACATACAAGTTTAGAAGAGAAGGCCACTTCATTTTCTGCTTATTCATACCCTCTTCTATTAAAGCTTGCATCTCTCCACGCTCAATTTGAGAAAGGTTAAAAAATTCACTCTCATCTTCAGCGCCTACAGCGTCCTCTGTCTCTTCACCCTTTACTTTTTCTCCACTTAAAACTGTGGATGCAAACGTTGATGCTGCAGCTCCAATAGCTGTTTTTTGTACAGATTTGAGAGCTAACTGTTGAAGGGCACTAAGTCCCTCTTCTCCGGAAGCTGGACCATTTGCTGTTTTGACAGGTTTATACCTAGGTTTTTTTCTAAATACTACCTGTATTTCAGGACTTTCCCCTTCGGCATAACTTTCACCAAAAAGTTTAAATAGCTTTAGAAAGTTATCAATATCAGCATCACTTGAAGCAGGATCAATAATAATGACAGCTGGAAGACTTTGAGATTGAGCTTTTTTAAGCATAAACTCTAATCCTTGCTTCAGTAGTTTAACTTTTGTTGGAGAAGTAAAACGTTTGGACATTACTGACCTTAAGTTTAAATCAAAAACAAGAGTATCTTCTTGAAGTAAATCATTTTTTAAAGCTGCAAAAAACTTAGCAGCTCTCACTGCACAAGGCTCTTTCAGCTCAAAATAAGTCGCTCTAGAGTCATTCATGCTACGTTTTAGCTGGCAAACTAAAGACTGGTAAGAAGCTGATTCGAGAAGAGGATCTGAAGAAGCTACAGACTCTTCCATTACAGTAATATCTTGTGAAGTAGCTTCTATAAAAGTTTTAGTGGAAGACAGTTCATCAGCTACTAGTTGTTGAACAGGAACATTTTCTCCTATTTCATCAAAAGTAACAAGAGCCCTTCTAAAAACTGTATAAGCTTGATCAGCATTAAAATTCTCTCCTCCATGATATAAGCCATAAAAAACAATATCATTAGCAATGCTTTCGCGTAAACCATGTCTTTGTGCAGCTTTTTTAAGAAGCTCATAAATTGAATGATAGCTTAATGAGGTATCAATATAGCTTGTTTTTACCTCATCTATAACTAAAGCTTTATTCCCAGAAGAACATAGAATAACATTAGAGCCATTTAAGCTTTTTACTAATAGATAAACAACTTGGAGGTATTTTTGGTACTTTTCATCCTGAGAAGATTCCTCTTTACACCTCTTATTTTCCGGCGCCTTACTACCCATTTGAGTGCCAAGAGAAAAGTTATCTGGAAGCTCTGGTGCTACCAAGCCCATAGAACTTAAAGGTTCTGCGATAGTTTGCACCATCATACCTGCTTGATGGAGAAGATCATTGGAGCATAAAGAACTTATTGATGTAGGTCTAGAAGACAGTTGAGAGGTACTCTCTGTTACTTCTGGTTCCGTATTAATACCCTGAAGCACTTCACTTCCTCTAAATATAATAAGAGAGCCGTCTCTCGATTTAAATTCCTTTAACTTTTCACTAAGTTTGCTTAGTACTACCA
Organism: Chlamydiales bacterium; assembly: GCA_009937555.1. Classification (GTDB taxonomy): domain Bacteria; phylum Chlamydiota; class Chlamydiia; order Chlamydiales; family JAACFD01; genus JAACFD01. The sequence goes on from JAACFD010000001.1 coordinate 13,300, forward strand.
CAACCTCTTCTTCAGATCTGCCTGCCTGCAAAAATTTAGATAAATTCTCTAAATTTATGCTCAAGCAACCTGTTGCTCCTTCTTTAGAAAGAGGTTTAAGACTCTCTAGTAAATCGGAGTAAAAAATCTGGTTAAAATTACTTATACTAAAAAACTGTTTGGGAGATAAGTAAGTACCTGATTTATCTAAAGACAAAGCAATAGAATCTAACTCAGCATCAAATAACCCACTTAAGGTTGGGCTAGGACCAGCTTCAAATTCAATCTCTTTTTGTTTGCAAATTAGCTTAAAATCTTGATCAATTCGAGCATAGTCAACAAAGTTCATCTGAAAGTTCGCTAACATCTCAGCCTTGCTGGCTTTCTTAGTGATCTTGAGGTTATTTCCACTTGTTGATAGGATTATTTCATAAAGTTCAACCACATGTTCTAAGATTAGAGGTAAGTTATCAATCCCTCTACCTTGCGCTTCTTTTCTTTTTGTAGCGTAATAGGTATGTAAACGCTGAAGAAAGCTTGAAGCTTTTGCTGGAAAAACACCTGGTAAACTATCTGAAAAATAGCAAATAGCATCTGCTAATCTTTTTGTGTACTGCACTACTTCAGCTAATTCACTAGTATTGGACCCATCTCCTATTAGCCGGGCATGTGGAATAACTGGTAATTTTAGTCGGACTAGTTGATCGTAAACGAGCTTGCTTGCTCCCTCTTGATCTAGTGTTGGCACATAGATTCTTTCAAAACGGCGTATTTGATCTGAATCAGAGTTAAACAACTGGTTAAGCAATCTTCCATCTGTAGTAGTACCTATGATTCTAACTCGCCCTTCACTTAAAATAGTTTTAAAATCAGTGAAGAAATTATGGTGACCACCGACAAGTAACTGAAGTTCGTCTAAAACTAGGATTAAGTTACCCTGTTGGTTAATCTTATTGATAATATCAGCAAAGCAAGCTGCTTCTCCTCCATGCATAAAAGCATTAATTTGCTTCTGAAATCCTTTTTTATCTGTCTTAAAGTCTCGGACACATAAGCGCACAAAGCGATATCCATGAAGTTCATGATCAGGATTTAATGCAGCTTGAAGGGCAAGGTAGTCTACTAGGGAAGTCTTCCCTGCACCAGACTCTCCCTCTATGAGAGCGCTGGCTGAGTCTGATTTAGCTAGAACTGTTAATAGAGCCATTTCAATATTTTCCCGTCTTGTATAAGAAGGTAGTTCTCTAGCTTTAGCTCTAGCTACAACATCTGAAGTCAAATCAATACAAAACTTAGGTAAGGAGCTCTCTTTAGCTAATTTTTTTGCGTGTTTCTCAGCTGCATCAAGTTTAGCTCTTTCATCTGGGCTAAGCTCTGAAGCAAGTGCTCTATATGCCACTCTCTTTAGGACATCATCTGATGTTCCTAGCGACCCTTTAGTCACTCTAGCAAGTATTTTACCCGTGTATGGTGATGCTACGTACCACATAAAGGTTAAACTAGTAATTGCCCCCGTTACTTGAGGGATTGCGCTAACAGCCTGGGATACGCCGCCTAGAACCCAGCAAATATTACTTGGATTTATTGATTGAACAAAAGCATTTAAATAACTCATTATCAATTCCTTAAAATACTCTTTTAAATAGTTAAAACGAAAGAGTCTAAACGCTAATAATTAAGGAAGTATTAATAGTATTAAAAAATTTAAGCCCTATAGAGTGAACGACCTTCTGGCTAAAAATTTGCTCCTAGAGCTTTTACTGAGCTTTTAAGAGGGCATTTATAAGTTTCTTTAAAATATTATGAAGGTTATGCTTTTTAGCAGCGTTTATTTAGCCAAATAAGAAAATACTTGAAGGAATCTCACCACAAAGTTTATTAGTGTTTGTTTAAAACTTTACTGTTGAGACCAATATAGAGGAGCTCCCAGCATTATGACTAATTTATCTGAAGATAAACAAGACCTGTCTAATTTTGAAAATCCAAACCAAAAGAAAAGTAAAAGATACCTAACCCTATCTTTAAGCTTACTAGCTGCAGGCATCTTACTGCTAATGTCCATTCAGTTTCTAAAGGATCAAGGAGGCGCAAGCTCTCCAAAACAAGTCCTAGCTTCAGAACAAACTGAAGAAGTAAGCTTCTCACAGTTAAAGGACCTAAGCGAACAGCAAAAAGCTGACCTTGATGTCCTATTTAGAAAGATTCAGGCTCAAGAAAATTATATCTCAGAACTAGAAAGTAAGCTAAACCAAGTCCCTGCTCAAGATAACAATACAGTTGTATCTGAAAATGAAGTGATTCAGCAGGCTCTAAAAGATAAAAACCACGCTCTTCAAGTTAAACTTAGCCAAACACAAAATGAGCTAATGAGTACTAAAGTAGCGCTAGATACCTTAAAAGGAAACTTTGATAAAGAAGTGGAAAGTAAAAAACAGTCTTTCTCTGAGTTACAATCACTAGCGCTTAACTTAGAAGACCAGAGTAAGAAGCTACAAGAGCAAACTACCTATTCTCAATCACTAGAAGAGAAGCTTAAAAATTTCATGAGCCAAAATAGTGAACTTGGAAAAAAACTAGATACTGAAACAGCTGAAAACGCTTCTATGAAACTAAAAGTAGAAACACTAGAGCAAGAAGCCCAAGAAAATGAAAAAAGAGTAGCGGCTGCAGAAAATATTTTAGAAAAAGTGATGGATGACTTCAAACAGCAAGCTCAAGAGCTAGATACAAAAACCACTGAGCTTTCATCTCTACACGAGCAAAATCAAAATTTCAGTAATGAAATCAATAATATTAGAGACCAACTAAGTCAATTCCAAACTTCAAGTGATTCGAGTACTCAGCAACTTACACAAGAGAAAGATGAAATTTCTACAAAACTAGCTTCTTCTGAGCAATCTCTAAACCTTCTTAAGAATGAACTTGAAGCAACTATCTTAAAAAGAAAAGAAGACAAGCAACAAACAGAAACTATTCTTGGTAGCTTAAATGAACTACAACAAGAGGCTAATAAGAAAGAGCAAGAGCTACAACAGTTGCAAGCAATGTTAGCTGAGCAACAAAGCAAAAACCAAGAGCTTAGCAAAGAAGTAAATAAACTTTCTGAGCTACAACTAGCTTATGAGAAAGAGAAAGCTTTAAGACAGCAACAAGAACAGCACTTTACAGCCCTAGCAGGAAACTTAGAAGAGCAGCGTGGCTCTCTTCAAAAGCTACTTGAAAGCAAAGAGTACTTAAAAAGAGAGTACGAAGCTCTTAAGACTTCTCACTTACAACTACTAAAGAAAGTAGCTGATCAGGGATCTTCTGAAAGCAAAGCTATTGCTGCCAACACTTACACCCCTAATAGCAGTAGCTTCCAACAGCAATCAAGAAAAGTGCACACCATCTCAAGAGGCGACACTTTAACTGGAATTTCAATGGAATATTATGGCACAACAAAAAAATGGCGTGCAATCTATGATGCTAATAAAGATACAGTTACAGACATCAACCGTTTGAAAGTAGGAACAAACCTGATTATCCCTTGATAAATACCCTAGTTCCTTGCTATTTAAAAGGGTAACTATAGAACACTTAAGGATAGACAACCTATGAATAAAAAAATGCATGCTTCTTCATTAGCTTTATGTTTATTAACACCTATGCTGCTATCTGCGTCTGCTGCTACAGAGACAAGTACAGGAGCATCACAGCTTGATCTTCTTAAAGTATTTCAAGGAGCACCTATCATTTATACTTTATTAATAGCTATGTCTATTTTTGCTAGTGTTCTTTGGTTGTATAGCATGCTTACCTTTAAGATTGACCAGCTAATGCCTGATCCTTTTGTGAAACAGCTGCGCTCTTTATTTGCTGAAAAACGCTATGAAGCTGCTCTTCAGGCCTGTAAAACTAACAGTTCTTTCTCATCAAAAATCATGAGCTCTGCTCTTGAAGCTAGATCACTCGGTTCTCAAGCCATGATTGATACCATACATTCTGAAGGTCGCAGAATGGCGACTTTGCTTTGGCAGCGTATTTCAGTATTAAGCGATATTGCCACTATAGCCCCAATGTTTGGCCTTTTAGGAACTGTTATTGGAATGTTTTACGCTTTTTATGACACTTCTCAATCTTCCGAGTCTCTTGCTACTATTTTTGATGGCTTAGGGGTAGCCATAGGAACAACAGTTGCAGGACTTATTGTAGCTATTGTAGCTATGGTATTTTATACCACTCTCAAGTATAGAGTAGTTAAACTTATGAGTATCGTAGAAGATGAAGCTCTTTCTTTAGGAGCTTTAATATTAGATCAAAATAAGCAATAACACATAGCAGGCTGTCAATTATGTCTTTTATTCCTGAAGAAGAAATGAAGAAAAGCATCGGGGTTAGTTTAGCTCCAATGATTGACTTTCTATTTTTGATGTTAGTCTTTTTTGCTTCACTTGCAGTATCTCGAGTTACTACTAAAGATACAGAGATAGAACTAGTTAAAATTAAAGAGGAAGTGGGCACCTCTTTATCACATGCTAATACTGACATCAAACTTATAAATGTTTCAGTCTTAAAAGATGGCAGCTATAAATGGGTTACTGAGCTTCGCGATTACCTAATGACTACGCCTGAAGAGATCGTAGATGAGCTGAGTACTCAATATGATAAGGGAATGCTCCCTGACTCAAAGCAAAAAACTCACGTCTTATTAAAAGTAGATAAGCAGGCTCCATGGGAATCCATAGCTAAATTAATTCATGTAATTAGGGGCTCAGGCTTTACTGAAGTGCGTCCATTATATGAGGTAGATAAACTTAACTCAACACAGTCAGCTCAAATGACTCAGCAAAGAGGTGAGGGACAGCATGCTTTTTCTTAAGCGTTTTACAATCTTACTCTTGTTTTTAAGCTGTATGTTCTGTTCTTGCCAGTCTAAAAGAGGCCTAGTACAAAAGCTTCCTTATCAGTTGCCAGCTACTGAAAAATAGCCCCTTTCTTAGTGCTATTTCCTTTCTTTTTTTTTAGCAAATTGACTAAACTCTCCCTTCAAAAGGAGCAAAGTTATGTCAATGACCAGTGATTTAAATCAAACATCTCTCGGAAAAAAAACTGATTACACCTTTAAATATGCCCCATCTTTACTAGAAGCTATTCCTCGCTCACTTGCTAGAGAGCCAATGGGCATTAAAGAGCCCTTTGCTTTTGAAGGCTACGATATCTGGAATTCATATGAACTATCATGGCTTAACCCCAAAGGCGTGCCACAACTGGCGACACTAGAGATAACTGTCCCCTGCACAAGTCTTTGTCTGATTGAGTCTAAATCCCTTAAACTCTACTTAAACTCATTCAACAACAGTTACTTCAAAGATAAGCAAGAAGTGCAAGACTGCATCAAAACAGATCTTGAAACCAAACTACAGCACAGCATAAGCTGCCAGTTAAAAGAACTTAGCAATACACCAACAAGCTTCGATAATTCAAAATACAGCTGCATTGATAAACAAGATATTACAGCAAGCTGCTATGAGACGAATAGCTCATTGATTAAGATTAGTGATCCAGAAATTTGTAAGCAAAGCTATTACTCTGAACTTCTACGTTCTCGTTGCCCTGTAACAGGACAGCCTGACTGGGCAACTGTCTATATTGATACTGAAGGACCTAAGCTTTGTACTAAGGGCTTATTACAATACATTATATCCTTTCGTAATACCCAGGAATTTCACGAAACTTGTGTAGAAAAAATCTTCACAGACCTGCTTCAAGAAGCTAAAATGGAAAAGTTAATGGTTTATGCCAGATTTACAAGACGAGGTGGTATTGACATCAACCCACTGCGTGCCAACTTTCCAGTAGAAGTAGAAAATGAGAGAACTCATAGACAATAAAGTAAAAAACTTATATCTATATTGCTTTTAGGCTGATGCCATCAAGGTTTTATGTAATGAAAAAAATTCTCTTTAGTATTCTTTTAGTTTTTGTTTCTCTTCCCTTTGCTTGGGGAAACCTAAAAACTTTAAAAGTAGGTGTTCTGCTCCCTCTATCAGGACCTTTATCAAACCAAGGGCAAGCTCAATTAGCTGCTATAAAATTAGCACAAGACGATGTAAACCAGTTTTTTTCAAACATACAGCTATCTCAACGAGTATCTTTGATTATTGAAGATTCTGAAGGTAATCCTCAACGAGCCTTATCTCGTTTGAAGAAAATGCGCCACCAAGAAGTAAGACTTGTTATAGGGCCTAACACAAGTGCTTGTGTAAAAGACTGCCTGGATTATGCGAACCGTGCTAGAATGATCCTAATCAGCCCTTCTTCCACTACACCTAGACTTGCTAACCCTAGGGATAACTTAATACGACTCAGTATTAACGATGAAGGCCAAGCTGAAGCTTTAGCTATGACATGTAACAAGCAAGGTATCTCACAACTTGTTTCACTTACAAGAGACGATATCTGGGGCAACGAACTACATAAGCTCATTAAAGAAAAGCTACGCAAGCAGGAAGGACTTGTTTTTGCAAATGTCCTCTACCCTCCTGATGAGAAAGACTTCTCTTTAAAACTACAACAGCTCAGGTACCTTGTTGAAGATGCTATTCACCATCATGGGCCAGATAAAATTGCTGTTCAGTTTTCAGGCTTTGATGAAGGTGTTGAGATTTTTAAACTAGCTAAACAAGACCCCATTCTATCTTCAGTAAAGTGGTTTGGGAGTGATGGCTTTGTAAAAACGCCTGCCCTCAACCAAAGCCCTGAAGCCCTAGACTTTGCCCTACAAGTTCACTATGAAAGCCCTCTTTTTGAAGTGATGGAAGATCAAGCCTACCTATTCGAACAGTTTCAAGAGAGAATGGCAAATAAAGGCTTTTATAATGTTGATGTCTATGTAGGTAACGCATACGACTCTTTATGGATTGCTAGCTTAGCATCGCTTGGGCAAAACAAGCGGAGCAATGTGAAGGCCTGGAAAAAGGCTATTGATAGCGCTACATCACATAACCTGGGAATTACAGGCTGGTCAATTCTAAATGAAAATGGAGACCGAACAACAGGCGATTTTATTACTTGGGAAGCAAGCTCTACGACAATACCTGGTCAATTTGCCTGGAAACCAGGTATGCGCTTTAAAAAGGATCTTGTTGATAAAGACAATAATTCAAGCCAAATGGCTCGCACCACCCCTCTACCTTCCTATAAAACCCAAAATGACTATCGCTCACCTGCAGAAGAGGTAAGTGTAGCAAAAAAACTTGAAGACTCTACTCAAAGAATTAGAAAAATTAGCAATACCTCTAGCGGCAGGTTTTACCAGTAACATTCTAAGAAGGGCTCTTTTATGCGCTTGGTTTATCTTCTACTTTTTTCTCTATCACTCACTGCTTGTGGAGTAAACCCTGTTACGGGCAAACATGAGCTTCAACTCACTTCTGAAAAAGAAGAGATTGCTATTGGAGAGAAAAACTTTGAATCTCTGCAACAAGTTTTAGGTGGGCCTTATAACGCAGACCCTAAAGCACAGGACTACTTACAAAAAGTAGGCAAAAAACTGGTTAAAGTTTCAGATAGACCCCACCTTCCCTATGAATTTATTTTAGTAAATAGTTCTGAGATCAATGCAGCTACCCTACCTGGAGGAAAAATTGTAGTTAATCGGGGGATTCTAACTAAACTGCATAATGAGGCGGAGCTTGCCGCTCTTCTGGGCCACGAAATTGTCCATGCAGCTGCAAGGCATAGCGCTAATGGCATGGACAACAGCATGCTATTATCACTGATTCAAACAGGTGTAGCAGAAGGCTTTAAATCTCAGGATGCTAGTATTCAAGAGATCATTAATAGAACATCCGCTATCAGTTCACATCTATTAGAAAAGCAGTATAGCCGCAGACAAGAGTTTGAAGCCGATAAGTATGGTATGAAATATATGGCCCTAGCAGGGTATAACACAGACGCAGCTGTAGACTTACAAAGAATGTTTGTTGATCTATCTAAAGGTCAAGATGAATCTTGGGCAACAGGTCTATTACGTACTCACCCTCCTTCAAGAAAAAGAGTAGAAGCAAATCTACAAAACCAAGCCCTGTACCCTAAGCATGATTTTATGGGACATGTAGACTATCAAAATAACCTAAAAACCTTGTTCAAAAATGCCTTTGCCTATGAGCTTCATGATAAAGCTATTTCTAGCAAAAGCCCTGAAAAAGCAAGGCAGTGGATTCAAGAAGCTATAAAGCAAGAGCCTAACGAGGCTCTTTTTCATGCTAGCTTAGCAAGAATATACCAAACTGAAGGTAAAAGGCATAAAGCACTTAAATCTATTGAGAAAGCGCTTAAACTTAACTACAACTATTATGATTTTCACTTACTATATGCTCAACTTAACTTCGATGCCCAAAACACCACACTAGCTAAAAAACACTTTATAAAAAGTGCAAAACTTCTTGATACCCCTGTAGCCCACTACTTTTTAGGTAAGATTTATGAAACAGAGAGTGATACTTACCTTGCAAAAGCTCACTATAAAGTCGCAGCACAGATAGATTCAGACTTTTCCTCTAAAGCAGCTTTTAGGTACGCAGAGCTAGACTTCCCTGATAATCCACAGGTCTATGTCCATATTGCCCCCTATATAAAAGATGATAAAATATGGTATCGAATTCGATCTAAAGCACCTATGAAAACTACTGAGCTTAAAGTAACTGTCTTTGCTGGTAAGCAACTTCTTGAAACCTTCTATCTGCCTAGTTTAGAGCCTGATACTGCAGTGGATCATCTTGCTAAGCTTCCCTTGTCACTAGAACGCTTAGAGCAGGCGCATTTACGCTTTAGCTTGCAGCCTTTTTAGCTTTTTTCTTTATCTTTACCCTCTTTCTTGGCTACAATTGCTCTAGCAAAAAGGAAGTTATATGACCCATACTACTCTCAGAGAGCTTAATAGTACTCAGTTTAAGCAATATTACGATACAATTAGTCACTTTTTAGATAAAACTCCCCTCCTTCGTTTTAGCTCTTTAGAGAAGAAGCTAAAGGTAGGACAAAGAATTTTTTTAAAGTGCGAAAACTCACAAGTGACAGGCAGTTTTAAAATACGAGCAGCCTATGGTGCTTTAGCAAGCCTAAGCAAAGAAGAAAGAGACGTGGGTGTTGTCTCTCGATCATCAGGAAATTTTGGTCAGGCTTTAGCCTATGCTAGTAGAGAGCAAAATATATTCTGCCACATTGTAGTACCTACTAACTGCCCTGAATTTAAAGTAAACAAAATCAAAAGCTATACTGACACTGTAACTATAAAAGGAGCCACTCACCAAGAAGGTTATGAATATGTCAATAGCTTGGTTGCAAGAGATGGCCTTAGCCCCCTTTCCCCTTATAATCACTATGGAGTGATGTTAGCTAATGGTAGCCTAGCCTTTGAAGTTTTACAAGATTGTCCTAATATCTCTACACTATTCGCACCTGTTGGAGGTGGGGGTTTAATGGCAGGAATTAGCTCTGTAATGAAACTACACAACCCGGCTTGCCAGATGATTGCTGTTGAACCAAGACTTGCCAATGACTTCCAGGAATCCTTCTCTCAAAAAAGCCTTCTATCTAAAGATGGTTTAGCTACTATAGCAGATGGATTAAGAGCTCCTCATGTAGGAGAGAAAGAATGGCCCATTTTACTTAAAAATGTAGACCACGCCACTAATGTCACAGAAGATGAGATTAGGCTAGCAATGAAACTGTTATACCAAGAGCTCAAAATTGTAGCTGAACCTTCAGGAGCAACAGCCCTAGCAGGGCTTATTGCTTCAGCAAATAGTGGACTTCTCCAAGAAAGCGAAGGAGATATCGTAGTGGTTATTAGTGGGGGCAATATTGCTCCCGAGGATTTCTTCTCTTTAATTTAATCTAAAGCTAGTGTGCTATGTGTGGACGTTTTATCTCAATTAGCCAAGAAAATGAGCTTATTAAGAATTTTTCAATAACTGAGACTAAAAATGATCATATAAATAGCTATAATTTTTGTCCCCAGGACTTGAGTAGTATTGTGATTGAGGAAAAAGAGAGGCGGCAACTCGAGTTAGCCAGGTGGGGCTTTGCTATTAACCCCTCTCACTTTACAATCAATGCACGCCTTGAAAGTCTGGTAAATAAAAGCTGTTTCCAAAAAGCTTTTAAGTGGCAGCGATGCTTACTACCTGCTAATGGATTTTATGAATGGGAGGAAAAAGGAAGTGCTAAACAGCCCTACTTTGTTTCTCTAGAAAGAACAAAACTTTTTGCATTTGCTGGCTTATACAACATATGCCCAAAGAGTCTTTCTAAGAGCTTTTGTATTGTTACTTGCCCTGCTAAAAAAAGCTTGAGAAAACTACACTCTAGAATGCCACTAATCTTATCCTCTAAAGCCATGCAAGATTTATGGTTAAAACTAGAACAAACTCCCTCATTGGAACTCTTGCTTAAAGAAGCGCTTAAGCTGCCCTTAAACTATTATGCTGTTAGCAGTAAAGTAAATAAAAGATCTAGTGATAGCCCCGACTGCATCCAAAAAGTAAGTCCTGAGCTACAGTATGATTTATTTAACTAAAAAAAGGGCTCAAACATTTTATCATAAACGTTTGAGCCTATCGAAATGACGGTATACTATTGTTACCGCTCTCCATCCTCTTTCAATATATTATGTGCAATAATCCTGCTTAAAACTACTTGCTCCCCTTTAGGGTCAAACTTAAACTTGTAAAGCTGGCCTTTATGTGCAAACGCTCCACCATTTATACCCTGAGCTTTTTCCTTATCTACCTGCTCCCTAGCTTTGTTAATAGGCTCTGCAAAGCCCCTTTTTTTGAAAAATTCGGTGTATACCTTGAGCTTACTGCATTGAGATAATTCTTCTTCTTTCTGCTCAAGCTTGTGGTTGATTAAGTCTATGTCAGCTCTTTCAATCATGGAAAATCATGGCCTCTTCTTTTTTTATTAAATAGCATCCTAGGGAAAAAATATTAAGATTTTTTTAAGCCTCTTACAAAAAAGAGGCATCCTCCCCCAGTAAAAAACGAATAATCATAGCTTTTTACAACCTAGCTTTATCTTGATTAGTTATTATTTAAATATTTAATTATCATTTACATACGTACTGTAAGATTGTTAACAATTAAGTTAATCATAGCTAAGCTACAGATAAGGATCTGCTTAGTTAAATACTAGAGACAAGCATACAGAAAAAGCTCTAGTAAAGACAGTCTAATATATCTTAAAAGGAGGAAAAGATATGTCAGTTCAAATGAATACAATGCAGCAGTACTTTGTAGGTAAAATTGATGATAAAATTAAAAATTGCTCAACAAAGCCAGCTGGAACAACTTTAAATCATACTATAACAAAACAAGGTGTGTCTTTTAATATTACCCTAAGTAAATTAGCTAACGGTAAAGTATCTGTTTCATTTGCTAAGCCTTCAGTTTCTGATGCTAGCAAGCTAAGTGATAAGCAAGTAAAAAGTCTAGCTAAACAGGTTCAGACAAGCTCTTACTTCAAGACTCAGATTAGTCAGAAAATTGAAGAGTTAGAAGGGAAAGATATAGGCCGTCACAAGTCAGTAATTACAAAGAATGGAATGTCTGTTAAAGTAACAGTTGAAAATACCCATACTGGCTCCTTTGTTGCTGTAAGCAAAGCTTATAAAGTAGGTGAAAACTTAGATGCTACAGAAAGAAAGTCTGTTGCAAGTATGGTAGATACAATTGCTCGTGACAGTGGCGCTTTTAGATCATTAAACGGAGTAGAAGTAAATCCTTTTGAAGACATGCTAGTAGGTCTTGAGGAAGATGAAGAAGTCCAAGCACCTCTTCTGCAGATTATCAATGCTGATGCCGGTGATCATATTGATGGCGGTGACGATCACAATATAATCCCAGCTATTCTAAGACCCTTAAGGTTTGATATGCCAGCAGCTAATGCTCCAACAGCAGAAACTGTAGCAAATGATCAAACTGCCAACCAACCTTTAAGAACACTGGCTATGGCAGGTATTACCAACTTAGCAAGAACATTTAATGTTAGAAACTTAGCAGATATAACAGACCTGGATATCACTTTTAACAGAGGTTTATTTGCTATAAGAAGACCTGGATTTAACGCTCAAGTTTTTGTTCAACCTAGGCTAATGAGACAAATGTATGCTCTTTTAACACAAGCACAAGGGCAAAATACAACAAGAGGAGAGCTTGCAGGTGATGCTACCATAGTTAGAAGAAGAAGGTCAGGCAATGTAGTGACTGAGCAACCTACAAGAGCTCCGCTTGCTATGAGAAGAGCTATAGCACCAGCTTCTACAAGTACAGCAAGCATTGCAAATGGCTTAGCCTTTATGTACTCAAACTTATCAAACTGTGAGGCTGCTCAGCGGACAGTAGCTGATCTACGTAACTTTGGGTTAGTAGCTCAAGTAACAGATAGCCTTTCTAGTTTTACTAGTACAGCAGCCTCTATTCTTAGGCTAGCTAACTTGCATAGCTTTGGACAGACTGTCCAAAGAGCTCTGGCAGGAAGCCCTAAAGATGTAAAAGAAGACTAATTAATCACTAGATTAATTTTTACTAAAAAGAATTTTCACATAAGCCCTCAATAGCTATTTAGCTTTGAGGGCTTTTTAAATAAGCTTTTCCTTAACAAGGAAAAACCGAATAAGCTACCTATTTTTCAATGAATTACCTAAAATAGCTCTACCGTAAGCAAACAATAATCAATAGTATCATAATGAACATACAGCCTTTAGAGATAGGACAGAAACTCCAGGGAACAATTTCTGATGTTGCCTTTGGAGGCAATGGAGTGTTGAAGTCAGAATATGGAGTCATTTTTGTCCCTTTCTGCTTAGCAGGAGAGAAAGTGGAAGTCGAAGTCACTAAAGTTAGTAAACGCTACGCTCATGCTAGACTAACTAGTATTATCAAACCTTCCCCCTATAGGATAGATACTCTTTGCCCTCATTTCACCTCTTGTGGTGGCTGCCAATTACAACATGCACAATACGATCACCAGCTCAAGATAAAGAAGCAATTTTTACAAGACTGCTTAACGCGAATAGCAAAAATAGATAAGCTCCCAGAAATTGAACTGTACCCTAGCGTAAAGAAATTTTCCTACAGAAAGCACGTAGAGTGGACACTGATTGAGGATAAGCATACTCAAAAAACTTATGGTGCCTACCACAGAGCCTCTCAAAATAAATCAACATTTAAAGTTGAGAGCTGCCCCATTTTTATAGAAGACAATACCTTTATCACCTACTTACAAAGTCAACTCGAAACATTAAGCCTTACTCAGAAAAGTAAAGCTCGCCTAAGGCTCATTAAGCATAACCTTGATGAATTCACTCTATCTTTCCACTTCCAAAAACTTCCCAAGGATTTTCTAAGATGGGCTAAAAAACTTCAGCCTGAAACTAAAAAATACCAATTAAGCATTGAATTTAGCTCACCTAGCCGTAAGGGAAGTTTTGGTAAAACGGCAGCTAGCTACTCATTTAATAACTACCAATTTAACTTCTCCCCTCTTGGTTTTGTTCAAAATAACTTTGAAACTAGTGAGTTACTATACTCTAAGATTGGTGAGGTGATTCAAACTTTACCAAAAGCTAAAGGTTTAGACTTATTTAGTGGAGTAGGCATTAGTTCATTATTTTTATCTTCTCTTAGCAAAAGCATTACTTCTATTGAAATGAATGCACATTGCGTATCTCAAGCAAAAGAGAATTTTGCCCTGAATAAAGTTGATAATGTCTCACCTCTACAAGGGGATATCTACAAAATTATTCATGATTTAGATGTAGCTGATTATGAATGGGCCTTACTAAACCCTCCTAGAGAAGGAGTAAAAAGCGAGCTGCTACAGGCTATTTCTTCTCTCAAGACGCTTATTTATGTATCTTGCAATCCTAGCACTCTTGCTAGAGATCTAGAAAGATTAAACTCAATTGCTAACTACGAGATAAGTCTCATCAAAATTTTTGATTTATTTCCTCAAACCACACACTTAGAAACGCTTATTGTACTAACGAATGTTGGACTGACTTTGAAGTAGAGAAGGGTCATCTAGAGTATAATTATTGGTAAGCTCTGCCGTATAGCGGAGTTCATTAAAGTGTTGAGGATATACCCACTTAATTTGATCAGGATAAGTTTTCCCAAAATCTCTAAGTAATGCTGCTAAGTGATAGTCCACCTGCCAGCACTTATGGATAGTATCTATAAAATCAATTGAGTTTTTCCCAAGCTTAGTAGAAGCTGTTGCTACCCAAGCATCTTGCCAGTTACCCCAAGAGTCTTGAGCTTTTACACGAAGCACTAGTGCAATATCATAGCGCACTAAATCATAACTGTTTTTTGCTTCATTGAAAATGATCTGTCTTTTAGTTTCTTTTTGTGTGTACTCAAAAAGAAGATGATACTTAGCTTCATCTTTATCATCTTTGACTTTATAGCCATTAGCCCATAAAAAACTTTTAATCTTAGAGCTTATGTTATCATCAACCTCTTCAATGCGCTCAGAGCTTGGAGAGATATAAAAAGAATCCCCTGTAGAAAAACTAGTGTCCATAATTGCGGGGTCGGTCTTGACTTGAACAAAGATTTTTTCCCAGGGATACGAGCTTAGACTTCGCGATGGAGAAAGAATGCCAGTAAGGTTATTTAGTTGCGAACATGAAACTGTTAACAAAATGATACATACGCAGAAAAAGCTAAATAGTACTTTATGCTTCATTATTAATACCCCAAGGAGTGCTATAAGGATTTAAAGCAAACTGATAATACAGCTATAGCAAAATTGCAACTAAAATTTCCAAAAAGAAGTGCTTAAGCAAAAGGCCGAGTTAGTTTTCTCAGCGTAATAAATAAAAGGAGAATTGAACTTACAAGTAATGAGACAAGAAAGTAGAGAGTTAGCTGGCTAAAACCTTGGAAAAACTCTATGCTAGAAAATAATAAAAGCTGTCCAAGGAGAACCACACATATATAGCCTAAAGTGTCTATAAGTAGCTTATAACGAAAACGATATTCTGAACCTATTCCGTATATAGCTAAGCTTTTGGA
Source organism: Chlamydiales bacterium (assembly GCA_009937555.1). GTDB lineage: Bacteria > Chlamydiota > Chlamydiia > Chlamydiales > JAACFD01 > JAACFD01. The sequence goes on from JAACFD010000001.1 coordinate 28,344, forward strand.
TGGAGCCCAGATGAACGAGTTGAGTAAAAAGTAAAGAAGGTAATAAGTTTCTCCACTGGCAGCTATACCCGTGGTTACTTGATAATCTCCTAAGTTTTCGAGCTGCAGTAAGGGAATAAAAAATTTAGCTCCAAATACTAAAAGTATAATAGGCAGGCAAAAAACTAAGCTACGCCAGCCTACATGTTTGATAAAAAAGTAAATTACAAAAGCTCCAATCACACTCCCTAGCATAGCTGTTTGAACTAGCTGTTTCTGTATAAGGTCCAAGTAAAGAGTTAATTCTAAGTGATTAGGGTATTCAATACGAATAATTTGGTTCCATATACTTGATACAGATAAAAAGCACAAATATAGAGCAAATTCCGCTAATAGTGCATAGCTTAGAAAAGTTAGAGGCTTTACTATTTTTAGCCCTTGTTCAAGTGCTGCACTTTCTTTCGTGAGATCTTGAGGGCAAGAACTAGGTAAAAAACGAATAACGCCATAGATAAGCAGACATAGTACTAAATTAAAAACTAGAGAAGAGCCAAAAAAAGAAAAGTAAGAAAAGTTGATACTTCCCATAAATGAGTAGGAAACACGTTCAAGAGGCAGAATTTGACTAGGAATTGCATAAAGTAATGTCTGAGGAATTATGATAAGAAAAGGGAGAAGTTTTTTAGACAAAATAAACGGAGTAATCTCTAAAAAATATGCTAGTACAGCAACAAAGCCAATGGTAAAACAGGCGCGAATGAATATGTTAAAAAGACTAAAAACCCATACTCCATGGAAAGTTTCTAGCTTATCTTGCAGACCTGCCCGTTTGGCATGCTGAAGCATATCCACAAATAAAGATGGCATATCCCAGCTGCTACCAAATGGAAAGAGGATAAAGAGAAAAATAAAATAAAACAGCAAAAAGAAGTTAAAGCTCCACAGCAGGAGTTTAAAGCTAGGTAAAAACCGCCTTGCTACAAAAATAATAGAAGCTAGCAAACAAATGCTAATATTAGAAAAAAACTGACAAATGTTTAGGTTCTCACTACCCATGGGGGTATTTCTTAACGCTTCCTCAGAAAGAGCATTTAGGTAACCAGAGGTAATGGCAAACAAGCTCAACACAGCTATAAATGGTAAGAAATACTTAATTAAAGGAAGCTGAGAACGCAAAAATTTTATCACTATAGACTCCTAAAAGCGTGTCTTTTATAACTTAACCTCTTTTAAATCCTTGTCAACTACAGCTGTAATACATGAGTCAGACCAGACATTAATAGAAGTTTCTAGCATATCTAGTAAGGCATAAGGCGGTAGCACTAGCCCTAGCAAAGTTAAAGGAACTCCCATTGAACTCAGTAAAGCTCCTGTTAATAAGTAACACCCCATTGGGACGCCTGCATTTCCTACTGCCGCTAAAGTGGAGATAATTACCCATAAAAACTTTTCTGGCCATGTGAATACTACTCCAGCATTTCCTGCTATGAAAAGAACAGAGATTAAAATGAAAGCAGCGCATGCATTCATATTAATAACTGAGCAAAGAGGGATCGTAACATCAGCCACTTGTTCTTTTACATTAAAACGCTTTTTAGCACACTCTAACGTTAAAGGAAGAGCTGCATTAGAAGACTTGCTAAAAAAGGCTAAAGTTAGTGCCGGCGCCATACTTTTAAAAAGTTTCAACGGAGATATACCTTTTAGACGTAAAAATAGCGGTAGTACAATAAAACCTTGAGATAGGTTAGCACAAACCACACAAAGTAGGTAAACACCCAGCAACTTAATATCAAGTTCTCCATCTTGAAACTCTTTTACTAAAAGAGTAACGAAGCACCAAACTGCAAAAGGAATCAAAAAGCCTATAACCTTTGTCAACGACAGAAAAACCGAGAAGAAACTATTAAATGTCTTATGTAGATATTCCCTGCTTTCTTCATTTAAAGTTAAGCTAGCAGCACCAATAATAAAGGCAATAAATACAACACCAACTACATTGTACTCTAAAAAAGCTCCTATAAAATTTGGCGGAATAATTTTTAAGAAGAACTCTAAGTAACTTTTCTGTGCAGCTTCTGGAATATCTACTTGAAGATCCCCCACCTCAGCAACAGGTGAAAAAAGGGTAAACAAAAGCAAACCTACCAGCGAAGCTATTAGTGTAGTGGAAATAGTATAAAATAAGATCTTACTGCCCATCTTTTTCAACATACGGATATCATCCATCCCTGAAACAGTTGCTAGGACTGCAAAAAAGATGACTGGCAGCGCTAATAGCTGTAGAAAATTCAAAAACAAACTAGATAAAGTCTGAGCTAGGAAAATAATATAAGAATGTCCCCAGTAAGCACTGAGTATCCCTAAGATAATACTAAGTAATAAAAATAGATGCTGATTTTTTTTATCCATGAAACATATACTGCTGCCGTAGCGCTTAAATTCATTAAGCTTTTAAATTATAAAAGGCCGGGCTATGTCAGAAGTACTTAACGAACTAAAAGACACTGCACTAGATTGGACAAAAGCTATTCACGCTAAGGGCCAAGACCTTATAGATGATGTGGTTACTGAAGAGAAAATCATAGCTGGGGGAGCTCAAAAAGCTCAAGGAAATTATTTTTCTGGTCGAGTTTTTACCCAATTAACTGGTCTTAGTGTTTTTATCGTCTCAGCCATTGTTTTTTTTCGAGATATTATCCCTACACTTACTCCTAAAAATGTGGAAGTTCACAGAGGAAAATCACGACATTTTACTCAGGTTTGGTTACAGGCCAGGCACCCTGGATTTTCTGTTGCGCTATTTGTAGCTGGGACTGCATTTTTCATCTATACTCAAAGAAAAGAATACTGGAATGATCCCAAGTATGTCCAGGAACAAAGGGTTGATTTTCTTCAAAGCACACATGATTTTACAGACCTTTTCAAAGATACAGACCATCTAAACAAACTGTTAAAGCACGGCAGTATTACCCCGCAAGAGACCCGAAATAAATTTGAAGAAAAACTTTCTCATGCCTCTCACTTAGAGTTTGTTGAATGGGTATTGGAACTTAAAATTGAAGATTTAGTAGCTTATAAGAATCAAGGTATTATTGATGAAAAGCTTTTTATCGATTTCTCTATCGGTCGCTCACCTTTAGTTTTTTTAGATTTGATTTCAATTTTAGATATTTCTTACTGGTTTATATTTTTCTATAAGTTAATTGAATCTAAAGTTCTTTCATTAGGAAAATTCCAAAAGAAACTTGCTCACGAACTTGCCCCCTTTACTAGCTATAGCGAATTAATAAAAAAGGTTGCTTGGAAAAAATTAAAGCTGCTGTTAGAAAACGGCTGGTTGCCAGAAGAAAAACTGCAAGCTATAACAGAGAATTCAGGAATTACAGATATCAAGCTACTGCTTCAGGAAGAATCTCTTTCAGGAATTCTAGAGTCTGGTGCATTTAAGGCAAAACAACTGTCTTCAATAGTTAAAAGAGAGCTAATGCAAAGTGCCAACTTAAACGATGCACTTAGGTCACTTCCTGTAGCAACCCTTATCAAATTTTATGATGAAGGCTTGCTAGATCAAAAACTTTTTATTAGTAAACTAACGGCTTGTGACCCTACTTCTTTTCGTAATCTAGCAAGCTCTCTCTCCGTTGGGCAAATAGAGCTCCTGATAGAAAAAGGTTTATTCCCCCCTCAGATCATTAAAGAAAAACTGCTACAAGATATTGAGTCATTACATAGCTTAGAATTTCTTGTAGAAGCCTATGGCATAGAACATTTAGTTTTCTTCTTAGATAAAGAGTTTTTAAATCTTGAAGTTACTTCACACTTAAAAAAGTCGGGAAACATACCCTATGAGCACTTATTGTTGGCCCTGCAAGACCAAAGCCATCACGCAATTGAGCTACTGGATAAGCTTGTTAGATATGAATTGATTTCACTGGAACAAGTTCAAAAACAATTAAGTACTTTTTTTCTTTCATTTAGAGATGCCAATAGCCTTCTTCAGCACTTTAATTTTGCTTTTATAAAGAGCTTAATCACCTCAAACCTTTTACTCCCTGTAGAGCTTGCAAAATTGTTTCTAAAGCAATTACATAGTGAAGGTTTAGTTAACTTTATAATTGCAAACAACTGGACATTAGATGATTTAAACACTTTGTTTAACGAAGATACTAGCAATATTTTGAACGAATCCTTTGTCATTTCACTAAGCGTCTACCATGATTTTTTTCACTTACTACACGATTTTCCATGGCATAAGTTACAAACATTTTTAGCTGACTTTAAGCTTAATCCAGAGCCATTATCTCAACTATTTGATAAAAGCACTTCTCACTATGGCCTTCAGGAGGTATTTCAACTAATCTCCACAGAACATCTTGAGGAAATGTTAGAGAGCGGCGTTATCTCTAACTCTACAATTGTCTCATTATTTTATAGACTTGTTGAACATCTAAACTTCTTTGAAGTACTACACGCTCTATCGAAAGCTGAACTACTATTCTTGTTAGATAATAAGATTATTTCTCCTAATCAGTTTAAGACTGTGTTTTTGAATGATACTCAAGATAAAAACTACCAAGAAATAGAGCTCTTATTTACTGAAAACTTTTTCTTATTACAATTTGTAAAACAAAGAGATTCCTTACTAAAAACACTAAAAATTGAAAAAGATATACAGCAGTTAGACAAACTTCTTAAAAGTAGTCTACCCATTGCCGAAAAAGCAATCCTATGGGAGGCATGGAAGAAAACTCCTTTATCTATTTTTAGCCAGCTAGGGAGCTAGCTTAAACTACAGATGCATTAACAGTACTTTACAAATTCTAGGTAAGTTTATATAGATAGGGATGGATCTAGTGATTCTTACCTTAAAACTAAAACCTGGGAAGCTTTTATGGTTAGGCAAATTAGCAGCAAGCCCACTCCTTCACCCCTCACCCCCTTTACCCGCAACCTACCTGAGTTCACCTCTAAAAAGCCCAACATAAGCAACTTAACTTATGTTATTACAATTCCGATATTCTCCTTATTTAAAAAGGAAACTTGGACACAGCATGGGCTTAGAGTGATCTTATTTACTGCATGTGTTGCTACAGGCATCTACTTCATAAAAAAACGTCTCGGGGAAAACTCAACGCAAGCAAGCGATAGAAGAGAGGAGCAGCTCATCAAAGTAGTTATTGGGCCCGATGAAAAATCAGGACTTGCAAGGGTGAGTTCTTCTGGAGGAACAAGCTCTCGATTTTCACTTCAGAGAGCAGACTCTATGGGTAGAGCTTTCCAGCATGGCCCTGGATCTCCGCATAAGCGTACATATCGTAGAACAAAAACACGCGAAGAGCATGAACTCTCTTCTAGATTAGAAAGGAGTGATAGCGAAGGGTCAGTAGATGAGCCAAGAAGTTCCAGGGTCAGCGATGCAGGAGAAAAAGCAGCGGCTCTTCTGGAACGACTAAGAGAACAAAAGCAGGCTGCAGCTGATAGGACCACACAAAAAGAAGCAGAGCTAAGTGCCCAGGCTAGAGAAACCAGAGAAAGAGCTTTTAAGACAGCTCGGGACGGAGAGCGCTTAGCTAATAGAGGTGATATGCAGTGTGGCCCCCAAGGTTGTTGCACAGTTATGTAAAAAAACTGTTATTCCCCTCTTTAATATCAAGAAATGTAAGCTCTAAAGCTTTCTGAAATTAAATTTTTAATTTGATATCCCCTTTAGTTTTATTGAGTTAAATCCCCCTTTCATGTTAAGATTCTGTTGATAATTTATTAACTAATAATAAATCAACTTCGTTTAACTGTTTTTCAGTTCTATCAATAATAATAAAAGGAGAACGTAAATGAAATCTCTAAAGAAACTTATTGTAACACTAGTTATGGCTGCTCTTCCTATGTCTCTTGCAGCTAATGAAGGTTGGTACACTTCTGTTGGAGCTGGTGCTTCTTTCCCTGCTAGCGCAAAGGCTGATCTAGTTGAAAGTAAGACTAAGTACAAGCTAAGCGGCAAAAATGGTTTTACCGGTAAAATTGCTCTTGGATACCACCTAGATCCTAGCTTCAGAGTTGAAGGTGAGGTTGCTTACCTTTCAAACAATCTAAGAGATGTTAAAAGCAATGGACAGTCTGTTCTAACTTCTACGAAATTTGATGGTCACCTAAATACATGGGCAGCTATGGTTAACGCTTACTATGATGTAGAAGCTGACTGGATGCTAAAGCCTTACTTTGGCTTAGGTCTTGGAATGGCTCATACAGATACAAAAATTGATGGGACTGTTTCAGGTAATGCTTTTGAGATCAAAAAATCAAGATCTTCTTTAGCTTATCAAGGTATTGTTGGTGTTAAGTATAGCATCAGCGAAGGTGTTGATTTAGGTCTTGAGTACAGATACTTCAATGTTAACTCAATGAAAGTACTAGAGAAAAATACTAAATCTCAGTACAAAATTAACCATGACAAGCACCTAGTAATGCTTGGTCTAAGTTATTCATTCTAAGTTAAGAAAGATAATTT
>JAACFD010000028.1 GCA_009937555.1 Chlamydiales bacterium
GGGGAAGGTCAGGCTCTGGAAAGTAGCGGTAATCTTCAGCATCTTCTTTTTTTCTCATTAACACAGTTGTTTGCTGTTCAGGGTCCCAACGATAAGTAGCTTGTTCAATAACTTCAGAAGGATCCTTATCAGAGTAGCGATTATACAGGTTAATCTGTCTAATAGTCTCTTGTTCTATTGCAAGTTCTAGGTTAGAAAAAGAGTTCATGTTTTTAACTTCAATCTTATTTCTAAGACCTTCTTCACCTCTTTTTCTTACAGAAATATTAGCATCAAAACGTAGTGAGCCTTCTTCCATGTTACAGTCAGAAGCACCAACATACTGCACAATGCTTCTTATCGCTTGGGCATAAGCAGATGCGTCTTTTGCAGAATGGAGGCAAGGTTCTGATACAATTTCTAGTAGAGGAACACCCGCTCGATTGTAGTCAACCCCAGCAAACTTAGAAAAGTGTTTAAGCATACCCGCATCATCTTCAAGGTGTGCTCTATTAATTTGAAAAATCTTCTCTTCACCTTCAACTTCGCATTTTACTTCTCCGCCCATAACAATAGGTTTGTCTAGTTGAGTGATCTGAAAGTTTCTAGGAGAGTCAGGGTAAAAATAAGATTTACGATCAAACTTGGAGAGTAAGTTGATGTTAGCTTGCAGAGCTAGTCCGATTTGAACTGCTTTTTTAACAGCCTCTTTATTAAGTACTGGAAGAGCCCCAGGCTGGCCTGTACACACTACTCCAATATTGTTGTTAGGTTCATCTCCAAATCGGTTAGCAGCAGGAGAAAATAGTTTTGACTGGGTATTAAGCTCAACGTGTATCTCTAAGCCTATGATAATTTCCCAATCTTTAGTGTTTATGCTCATGTGTGATTTCTCCTAGAATTAATTCATTTGAGGCTGTTTGCTGTAACTATCATTTAGTTTCTGGAAAGCTTGAGCAGCTTGGCATACAAAGGCATCCTTTGTTTGAGGACCAAGTAGTTGTATGCCCATAGGTAAGCCATCAGCTGAAAAACCAGCTGGGCAGCTTATAGCTGGAAGACCAGCTAAGTTGGCGCTAATAGTACAGCAATCAGACTTATACATAGTAAGAGGGTCAGAAATAGAACCGATCTCAAATGCTGGGGTTAAAGATGTTGGGAAAGTGATCAAATCACAGCTTTCAAAAGCCTTTTTAAACTCTTTTATAATGAGTTTTCTTACTTTCTGAGCTTTTTTGTAGTAAGCATCTTGATAGCCAGCAGATAAGACAAATGTACCAAGTAAGATTCTTCTTTTGACCTCTGTTCCAAAACCTTCTTTTCGTGAAAGTTTGTATACCTCTTTCAAAGATTTTGCTTCTTTTGAGCGGTGGCCATAACGAATTCCATCGAAGCGTGATAAGTTAGTAGAAGCTTCTGCTGTAGAGAGGATATAGTAGACTGCAATCGAGTAGTCAATTAGGCTTAGCGAAATATCTACAACCTGCGCACCAGCTTGCTTCATTTGCTCAACAGAGTTCTCAAAAATCTTTTTAGTTTCTGGAGCTAGCTGATCAATAAAGTGAAAAGGAACGCCAATGCGCATACCTTTAAAATCTGCTTCCTTACTCAAATAGTTTTCTTGAGGTAGGGGAAGAGAAGTGGCATCATGTGGACAATGCTTGCCCGCAACTTCCATGATTAGTGAAACATCTTCAGTATAGTTAGCAAAAGTGCCTATCTGATCAAGAGAAGATCCAAAAGCAATCACCCCAAAGCGAGAGGTTCTGCCATAAGTGGGCTTAAAGCCATAAGTGCCGCAAAAACTTGCAGGCTGTCTTACAGACCCCCCAGTATCTGTCCCTAATGAAATAGGAACAAGTCTAGCGGCTACTGCTGCTGCTGATCCTCCAGAAGACCCTCCAGGAGTTCTTTTAAGGTCCCAAGGGTTATGACTATTGCCAAAATATGAGTTTTCATTAGAAGAGCCCATGCCAAACTGGTCTAAATTAGTCTTTCCAACAATGATGGCGTCTTCATTGATAAGTTCTTGAACAAAGCTAGAGTTATAAGGGGCTTGATAGTTTTCTAAGATTTTAGATGCACAGGTAGTTAGGTCACCTTTAACTAAGATATTGTCTTTTACTGCAATTGGGATTCCAGCTAATTTACCTAAAGACTCTCCTTGGCTTTTCCGTTGATCTAACTCTCTTGCCTTTTGTAGTGCCTTTTCTTTGAAAACTGTAATGAAAGCGCCAGTTTGTTCATTGTATTGTTCAATACGCTTAAGATAGAAAGAAACAATTTCTTCAGCAGAAAGTTTCCCATCCATAAATTCTCGGTGTAACTGGCATGCGCTTTTTTCTAACATAATACCTACTTCGATCTAGTCATTTAGTGAAATTAGTCTAGGACTGTAGGAACCTTGATTAAAGTACCTACGTGTTCAGGGGAATTTTTTAAAAAAGTTTTTTGGCAAAGAGCCTGCTCTTGCACTTGGTCTTCTCTTGCTTCAATCACCATTTCTTCTAAGACATGGTCGCAAGGCTCAACACCTTCTGTATCGATTTCTTTGAGCTGCTCTATGTAGTCTACAACTTTACTTAAGTCTTTCGAAAATAGCTCTTTTTCTTCATCACTGAGTTCAATAGCGCAAAGATGAGATAGATTATCAAGCATATCTTTATCAAAGTGGGTCATATTAGCTAACCTTTATCGTTATAATTGAAGCTTCTAAGCAGTAGATGATAATCTCAGAAAGAATTTTTTGGGAGACAAATTTTTCTTTTCAACATAGAGGGAGCTAGACTAAATGCTACTTGTTATTATTAAAAAAAAACTTTATACACCCATCTTTTAGTAAATAAGAAACTTGAGTATTTTTTGCTATGTGGCAACAACGGTCAAAAAACATTCAATCTATTGTTATTCAGATTCTTGTATTCTCTTTTCTGTTAACCTTTATTTTTTTAGCCTTCCAAAATGCTTATTTTGAATTAGCAAAACGTGGTATTTTGCCACGCTTTACCTTTCTATTTGAAGCTGCAGGTTTTGACATAGGGGAAAGCTTTCTAGCATTTAATAAAAATCACAGTTACTTAAAGACCTATACTGTCGGGCTCATAAATACTTTATGGGTGAGCGCTTGGGCTATACTCTTTTCAAGTTTATTAGGGGGTGCTATAGGGATAATGAGGCTTAGCAAAAACCCTCTAATAAGAATAATATCAGCTGTTTATATTGAACTATTTAGGAATGTTCCTCTACTCTTACTGCTAATTTTCTTAAAAATAGGGGTATTTACTCAACTTCCTCATGTGAAAGGAGCTCTTTCCTTTGGTGGACATTTATACTTTTCAAACAGAGGAATAACCCTCACTACCTTTCAATGGGAGAATGGAGGCCTTTTTGTCTTCATTCTGTTGGTGCTAGGATTTCTTTGCTTTTACTGCATCAAAAAGTTGTCTCAGGCTTTCCTAGTTAGTCTGGCTGTTTTGCTTGTACTTTTTACAATTTATGCTTTGAATGGTTGGGTGCACTTAGATAAACCGGAGCTTGCCACTTTTAATTTTTCAGGTGGTTTATCGATCACGCCAGAGTTTTTCTCTCTTTTTTTAGGGCTTAGTATCTATACTTCTACTTTTATTGCTGAGACTGTTCGCTCTGGTATTTTATCAGTGGCAAAAGGGCAAAGGGAAGCAGCCTTAGCCTTAGGTTTAAGCTCGAGCCAAACGCTATGGTATATTGTGATGCCCCAAGCATTGCGTGTTATCATTCCACCAAGTATTAGTCACTATCTTAATTTAATTAAAAACTCTTCACTAGCGGCTTATATTGGTTATCCTGAACTGTTTTCTATTGGTGGAACGATCTTTAATCAGACAGGACGGTCAATAGAACTAATTAGTTTGCTAATGCTTACTTATCTAAGCTTTAGCTTAATAACTTCTTTTCTTTTGAACTACTATAACGAAAAAGTTTTGCTAAGAAAGGAGAGGACCTAAGATGAAGACAGCAGATAAGTCTTGGATCTACCGCTGTTTTTACCCTTGGCAGCATGCATTATCATCATTACTAATACTGGCATTTGCTTTATTGCTTATCTACCATGGGCTTAGCTGGGCACTATTTGTTGCTGAATGGTCGGTAATTAGTGATAACTTATACTTACTATTATTTGGCATTTACCCTCCTCACTTAGTGTGGCGAGCTGTAATAGGTGTAGGCCTATCCCTTTTTGCACTTGGCTTAGTTTTGTTTCGTTTCTGTCCATCTATTCGCTTGAATTTACGCTTTTTTACGATTGGGATAATCTTTTTAGCTCTGCTTTATTCTGCGACCCTATCTCATATTTTTATTTATTTAATTGTGTGGTTACTCTTTGTAGCGCTGACCTATTGTTTTCATTACCTGCTTTCAAAGAGCTGGGCTGCAAGCAAGGTATTTATGTTATTTTTAGCAGTAAATGCTCTAGCTATAGTCTCTATAATAGGTTTTGCAGCTAAGGGAGTATGGACTTTTTTAGGTCCAGGGATTCTAAGCGGCTTTTTATTAAGCTACCTTTTATCGATTTTTAGCATCTTGTTATCCTTCCCTATAGGACTTATACTAGCTTTATCCAGACAATCTCAATTATACCTGATACAAAAAGTATCTGTTATTTTTATTGAATGTGTACGAGGTATCCCTCTTATAACAGTTCTTTTTACTATGCAGGTTATGTTCCCGCTATTTTTACCAGACTACATTGAAGTGGATCGTGTAATGCGCGCACTTTATGGTCTAGTATTTTTCTCATCAGCATATCTTGCAGAAGATATAAGAGGGGGGCTACAAAGTATTTCTAAAGGACAGTACGAAGCGGCTGATGCTTTAGGCATGAACTATTTTCAAAAAACTAGCTACATCATTTTACCTCAAGCTCTTAAAAAGGTTGTCCCTATTATTGCAGGTAGGTTTATTAGCTTATTCAAAGATACCTCATTAGTTGCAGTAGTAGGGATGCTAGATTTGATAGGGGTTGCACAAAGTGTGATTTCAAATCCTGACTATCTAGGAAGGCAAAATGAAGTATACCTTTTTATCGCACTGATCTATTGGCTATGCTCATTTCTTATGAGTAAGCTAAGTAAAAAAATGGAGCAAACAGCAAAACCTGGAGTTAATGAGCTATGCAAGACACCATAATTTCATGCCAAGATATAGATAAGTATTACGGTGATTTCCAAGCTTTGGATAAGGTCAGTCTTGAGGTAAAAAAGGGTGAGGTTATTGTAGTTTTTGGCCCTTCAGGTTCGGGGAAGTCAACATTCATTCGCACATTAAATCAGCTAGAAGAACATCAAAGTGGGGACATCTATATTAATGGGCATGCTTTAGGTAAAGGCTCGTTAGGTTTAAATGAGCTACGAAAGAATGTAGGAATGGTCTTTCAGCAATTTAACTTATTTCCCCATCTTAGTGTATTAGAAAACCTTACAATTTCTCCTGTTTTAGTAAAAGAAATCCCCTTGGAAGAAGCTCAGAAGAGAGCTCTAAGTCTATTAGATAGAGTGGGATTAACTTCTCAGAAAGATAAGTTTCCCTCTCAGCTTTCAGGAGGGCAGCAACAGCGAGTAGCTATCGCAAGAGCACTAGCAATGTCACCTGAAATCTTACTTTTTGATGAACCTACTTCCGCTTTAGACCCAGAAATGATAAAAGAAGTTTTAGATGTTATGACCGAGCTAGCAAAAAGCGGGATGACAATGATAGTGGTTACCCATGAAATGGGATTTGCCAAAGCGGTAGCAGATCGCTTAGTATTTTTTGATGAAGGAAAAATTGTAGAAGAAGGAACAGTAGAGGCTATTTTTAAAAATCCTCAAAAAAAGCGGACTAAACTTTTCTTATCGCAAATACTGTCCCATTAATTTAAAGGAGAAGAAAGTGGGCCTTAAAAAACTATGGATTTTCATTGCTCTTCTGGCGAGCTTGTGTGCTTGTCAAGTTAAGGAAAGTGAAGATAGTAAGCAAAGTGCAGAAACAAAATTTGTCAGGGGGTATGGCGATACACTCAAACATATCAAAGAAAGAGGAGTGCTTCGTTGCGGGGTTAACTCTCAGCTACCTGGTTTTGGCTACCTTGATGAAGAAGGCAGTTATCAAGGTTTTGATATTGATTTTTGTAAGGCCTTATCAAGTGCTATATTTGGTAGAGCAGATAAAGTGGAGTTCAGGGCACTTTCTTCTAAAGAACGTTTTACAGCATTGCAAACAGGCGAAGTTGATATTGTGATTAGAAATACAACTAAAACCCTAACCAGAGAAACGGAGCTGGGGATCAGCTTTGGCCCCATCACTTTATATGATGGCCAAGGCATGATGGTTAGTAAAAAGTCTAATGTAAAAAAACTAGAGGACTTAGAAAGTGCTACTATAGGTGTACATGCTGGAACTACAACAGAGCTTAATCTAGCTGACCAAATGGCAAAATTAAATTTAAGCTACACTCCAGTTGTTTATGAGTCAGCAGATGAACTTTACTCTGCCTATGAAATGGGGAGGGTAGATGCCGTTACATCTGATAAGTCAGGCTTAATTGCTAGGCGTAGTGTGTTACAAGAGCCTTCTGATCATGTTATTTTAGATGTTACTATGTCAAAAGAGCCGTTAGCTCCACTAGTAAGACATGGAGATGATCGCTGGTATGACTTAGTAGCATGGGTCGTATATGCGACTTTTGCAGCTGAAGAATTCGGCATTAACTCCAAGAATGTAGATTCAATCAGAGAGAAAACAAATGACCCTAGAATAAAAAAGCTCCTTGGTATTGAAGGAGAAATGGGAAATAAAATGGGACTTAGCAAGCACTGGGCCTATAACATCATTAAACTTGTGGGTAACTACTCTGAAATTTATGAGCGTCACTTAGGAAAAAATACCCTATTTCGGCTGGATAGAGAGAAAAATAAACCTTATACAGATGGAGGCTTACTTTTTGCGCCTCCGTTTCGCTAATATTAATGGGAAGTAATATATATGCTTAATAATTTGTCAGAAGAAAGTATTCAAGGTATTTTAGATGACTTAGCTCAATCTCAAGAAGCATTTGCAAAAACAAGTGAAGAAAAGAGAAAGCGTTTAATAGAGCAAAGCGCCAAATACAACAGCCTTGAGTTACTTTCGTTTTGTGCAGAATTTTGGGGCTATGATCACCCAGAACATTATCTACTTATTCCTTACGCTTTGCACCTTATTAGCCAAGGAGCGAAGCATGATAGTTTGGAGGTATTGGACTTAAATTCAGGGCATAGCTGGCTCAAAGAGCTGAAAGAGCTATTCTTGAGAGAGTCAAGCTACCATCTAACTCTAAAGCAAGGTAGACTTAAGAAAAAAGAGCTCCACCTCTTTTTTGAAAGCTTATTTTCCTCCTCAACCCAACCCTTTGGTCAATCTTTTGAAGAGAAATTAAAAGCAATATTTTCTGAAGGAGATAAAGATAAGTATAAAAATGCTCTCAAAGAATTTTCTATTCAGATTGATGCAGTCAAAAAGCGTTTAAGGGAAAACAAAGAAGCTGGGCCACTAAAGGCTTCAACCTTTGAAGTTTCTTTTGACAATGACCAGGTACAACAGTTAGCAGAAAAGCTTTGTTTTGATTTAGACATCAAACCAGATGATAAGAATTCATTGAACCTATTTACCAAGCATAGCGGTAAGCTATACTGTTTTTGCCCACAGATGCTATCAGAGTCCTTTTTATCTCTTTATTTTGCAATGGAAGGCAAGAGTAAACAAAAAGGCTTTATACAAGATAAAGTAGAAGAAGGGCTAGCCACTCTTTTCTCCTCAGAATATATATTTAGCAGGGTAAAGCTAGGAGATACTCATCCAAAATCGACTGCAAGTGATATTCCCTGTGACCTACTTGTCATTTATGACAATGTACTGCTTTGCTTTGCTTTTCAAAGCCCTGACAAAGAAGATCAACTTTATCCAGTAGGTAGTGAGGCAGCTTCTTCTATCTTAGAGGCTCAGGTGCAATCACCAACTAAACAAGCTAGAAAAGTTTTAAACTTTGTCTCTCAAGTCAAACACTTCTCCATTAAAGATCAACATAATGAAGTGCTCCAAGTTTTCGATGCTTCTTCTTTAGATAGAGGGTATTTTATATGTATTAATAGTGAGGCAATGGGAGGCTTTTTACCTCGTATGCGTTTTGCTGATACGTTATCTTTATGTGGGCGTGAAGATCCTTTTTGGCACTGTTCAATTCATGACTTTAACTATTTACTCAGTCATTTTGATAGCGCTACAGAGTTTATTTTATTTATAGAAAGAAGGCTTGCAGCAGAGTTTCGTATCAATCCTTTTGATGAAGTATGCGAGGCTGCATATTTGGCTAATTATAAAGATAATCAGCTGCTACAGCTGCAGCAAGATAAGTTTTCTGAATACATTGACTTTTTTATTCGAACTGACTGGAAAGGAAAACTACAAGAAGAGTTTAGTGAAAATATAGAGCAGCTAGATAAGCAGTATAATCATTTAGTTGCTTCTGTAGAGCAGTCTAAGCAGAAAGGAAGTTTTGAGGTAACCTCATTTTTAATTAACCTTCCGAGTAACTATAAAAGACGTTTGATGAAAATGTTTAATATAGAAAGAGAAAGCTTTTTAAAAGACGGGAAAGGTCATGGATTTTCTCGATACTTTAAAGAGCTAGCATCAGGAGTAACATTGTTTTGTGCTAACAGAGAAACTTTAGACTCTTTCTGGGGAAAAATGTACCAGTATGTGAATAACAAGGTCATGCAAGCTGACTGTAAACAGTGGATGTTAATCACAGAAGTTTATCAGTCAGGCAAGCAAGTTGGGTATGACTTTAGGATCTACAAAGGGTTACAAAAAGAGCATCACTCCGATCTAGGTTTCTAGAATGTAAATGATGCTGTTGCTCCAAAGTGGAAACCAGACTTGAACTTATAAAGTCGACGGTTTTGACCTTCTTTGTCATAGGTGCGGTACTGAGGTTTATAGATCATTCCTGCAAAAGCTTTTACGTAAGAACCTTCAATAGGGCTGTAGCGCATAGCCGCTTCTACACCTTGAGCTCTTAAGTCAAAAATTCCTTTGCTTCTTCTAGCAACACTCCACTTATTTAGCCCTTCTTCATTTTTTAAACGACGTCTTTCTTGGATAAAGCGATGCTCTATTCCAACTGACCATTCAGGGTTGATGAAGTATCTAAAGTAGCTCTCTGTAGGAAGCACTATCTTAAGTTTCCAAGGCTGTGACTCTTCTTGATATTCAAAGCCTATAATAGGGTACACATCATCTTTTTGTAAGTTAGTGTAAAATAAAAGACCAACATAAAGGTCTAAGTCTTTATTGTACTGATAACGTCCCTGTAGCTGACCACGGTATCTTGCATTGTGAGAAAAATCCCAAGAAGTTGCATCTACTTGTATTTGTGCTGTGCCAAGTAAAAACCAATTTTGTATAGCAGTAGTAAATCCTCCAAAAGTAATGAGCGTGTCATTGAAGTCTTTAGTTGCAACATCAGGGTTATCTGTCCAGTTTAGGTTTAGATGCGAGTAGGCCAGTTCAGCAATTAGGCCATCTCCTTCTAAATTTAGATACTGAGTATACATTAGGTTCATTGAAGCTTGGGTTAAAGAAAGCTTCTTTTCATCATAGGGCTTGGTTTCAGACTTAGCGTCGGTTAGGTGAAACCCTTTCATGTCAAATTGCCAGGGGCGAGGTACTTTTTCATTTGCATGTAGTGTTGTGATAAAACAAACTAGTGAACTTAATAGGATGATCAGGTTTTTTTTCACTACCATCTCCTTTGCTTGTGACAAGTAGAATTTTTAAAACCAGTTATAAATTTTAGATTGATAAGCTGTCAAGCGCTAAACTTAGATAGTGGAACCTTTTAAAAGGTTAAAGAGTTTACCGTGGCTTCTCTCGATGATATAGTTAAAATCTTTTTCTGTGGGTACGGAGAAAACTATGTTTTCATCCATAATAAATTCAGGGGTTAAAACAAGTTTATTCCCGTCTTGCTTTTCAACAATGATTTTCTCAAAGGTAAAAGATATAGGCTTTTGCGAGTTGAAAGAATGTGTTTTAAGCTTTAGACCTGAGGATAAAATATCTAGTACCTCTACTTGATCTAAAGGGTTGAGCTGATAGCTATCTTCCTTTGATACAAGAGTTAAGGATTTTATACTGCTTATCTCAAAGACCTCTTCTTGATCATCCTCTTTCAGAGAAGGGCCCAAAGCACTTTGGAAATTGTAATAAGTAAATCCTAACATAAGCACTAGTGCTGCAAAAAGAAACAGATTAGATTTATTCTTCATCAAAGCTCCTTACTTCAGTTACAACTTCTTCATAAGTTTTAAAATGCATTTTACAGATATTACTTAAGGTCTCAACACCAAATTTATGAATAAGTGTTTTAGCTGCTTCTCTTACTTTAGCAGATGCACCTTTTGGAACTGGTAGATTATATTGTTTCTCTAACGCTTCCATTGCTTCAACAAAGGCTCCTCTGGCAATAATAGATGCTGCAGCAATTACAATATCTTCTTCACCTTTATGGCTTTGTCTTATGTTTAAGTCTAGCTTTTTTGAAGCAACAGCTTGATTCACCACGTGCTCATTTGCAAATTTATCAATATGAATATGGGTACAACCACTTTTGTTATAAAGGCTCTCGATACAGGTAGCATGTCCCCAAGCAAGTAACCTATTTAAGTTTTTAAAGCGGGCGTAGAGCTCATTATATTTTTTAGGGGAGATGCAAATTAGGTGGTGATAAGGGCAGATAGCAATTACTTTCTTCTTAAGCTCTAGTATTTTAGTGTCGCTCATCTTTTTGGAGTCTTTGACCCCAGCTTTACTTAGCTTTTGTATTGCTTCTTCGTCTGCATATACACCTGCTACGCAAAGGGGACCAAAAAAGTCTCCTTTACCAGCCTCATCCACACCAATTCGGCTAGAAAGGTCAAGTTGTAATTCCTTATATGTGAATGAAAAATCTTGAAGTATTTCAGGCTCAAGGTAGAATTCAATAAATTCCTTCATATCTTTTCCTTGAACTACTAGCTTTCCTGATTCATAAAAAGTGCATGAAATACCTTTTTTCTTAGCTGCAAAAAAAGTATAGGGGGGGCGTGATAGAGAAAATCCCTGTTGGAGAAGGTCTCCTTCTAATTTATCTTTAAGGTTTGGCTCTAAATTACTTACGAAACATGAGGGAGTGGCGTTCTTTTCTGACATATATGGACTTATCTTCTTAACTTAACTTACTTTAATTATGAATCAAGCAATGTAGCTTTTTTTAGGTAAATCTGTCAAATAGCTATCGTTTTATTTGCTTGTCAGCTTTTTAAAAGATAGGTATCATCTATGCTTAAACTATTATGACAAGGAGCCAAAATACAATGTCTCAAACAGCCTTTGAAACGTCTTCACACACCCACATAGGGGAAGTTCTTAAAAAAAGAAGGCAAGAGATCAATCTTTCTTTAAAAGAGGTAGAGAACGCTACTTCTATTCGCATGAATTCTTTAAGAGCGATTGAAGAAGGAAATATCTCTAGCATATCCCCAGTATATGCCATGGGCTTTGTCAAGCAGTATGCTAATTTCCTTGGCCTAGATGGAGATGCCGTTGTAAAACAGCATGCCCATATGTTCCCTTCTCCTGTTTCTCAGGAATTTTCCTATGGAATAGGTACTGTTGAGCACAGAGGCAGTCCAGGAAAAGGGATCAAGTGGTTACCAAACGCTTTTTGGGTTGGAATCACCTTTGTTATGATTATCTCAGCATGGTACTTAGCTAGCTTTTTAGAATTGATTTAATCATGCTCAGTTCAAATAGAGGGATAAAAACCTTTTTAAAAGGCATGCTAATGGGGTGCGCGGATATTGTTCCTGGCCTTTCTGGAGGTACAATAGCCTTTATTTTGGGTATTTATGACGCTCTTTTACAAGCTATACAGTCATTTAATTTATCATTTTTTGCCCTTCTTATAAAAGGGCAGTTTAAAAAGGCTAGTTCTCTAGTGCCTTGGACTTTTGTTCTTCCATTATTTTTAGGCATTATTACATCTATTTCAGTTCTAGCAAGAGGGGTGCACTTCTTTTTAAATGACCCTTACCTTAGCTTGCTGCTATTTTCAGGGTTTATGGGCTTGATTGTTGCTTCATTCTATACGCTAGTAAGAGAAACTAAAAAACTAGACTCCACATTTTACCTTTTCTGTTTAATAGGCATGGTATGTGGCTTTTTATTCTCTTCACTAAAACCTATAGATAATCAGACTTCTACAAGCTATCAGCTCCCCATCGAAAATTATAGCATTTTACAAGAGTGGGCTGAGAGAAGTGATATTAAAAACTATGATCATAAAAATAAGTTGCTTAAAAACTTAAGCAAGGAGCATGTAGCCTACCTTATTGATCACTATCCTGAACTTGAGCAGGAAGAAATAGTAGAGACAAATAGCATGAAAGTGGTTAATAAAAAAGACTTTATCTATGAGCATAGCCAAAGCCAA
>JAACFD010000247.1 GCA_009937555.1 Chlamydiales bacterium
TTTAGTACTTTTCTTTGAATGATATCTACTTCGTGCTCTTGGAAAGCTACTTGTTCAACAAGAGAGCGAACTTTATCTGCCTCAACCCCTCCAAAGGAAAATTCTAGCAGCTCATCTAGCTCTTGAACTATCTTGTGGGTAGTTTCAAAGCATTCTATATTCTTTTCTAGAAAAATACGCATTTCTTTAGCAAAATTTTCAGGCATCTCCACAGAGCGAAAAGTTAATAAAACACCAATGTCTTCAGCTTTGTCTGCTATTGAGTCTTGTAAGCCAAGAATTTCAAGCAGGCTTTCTCTGGCGATAGGCAAAAAAAGACTGGTTGATAAGTGATTCCGGATATCATTTTTGGTAATATCAGCGTGATGTTCAAGTTTTGAGACTTCCTTAGAAAGTTCAGCAACTAGCTTCGTATCATTTTTGCTGAAAGCTTCTAGCAGTTCCGGGAGTTTGCTAATACATACCGTTACTTTTTCCATATGGTTTTGCAGTAAGCTGAAAGGGGAGCGTCCAAAAATATTCGCCAAAATACGCATAAAGTGTCTCACTTTTAATTATGAATAAAGAAAATGATAGCCTGAACAGTTTTTTTTGCAAATTAATGTTTGTTGCCCTAATAAAGGAAGCTGAAAACACCTAAAGGCAAGCTAAGATGTCAGAGCAAGTAAAAACAAAAATAGAAACAGTCTTATCTGTAAGAGAATTAACAACATACCTAAAAGTTAAGGGGAGTTGCTACCCTGTGGTTAATAAAGTTTCTTTTGATTTAAAAAGAGGAAAAACTTTAGCTATATTAGGTGAGTCTGGATGCGGTAAGTCCATGACAGCCTTTTCTTTAACAAAAATTTTACCTCAGCCGCCCGCCTTAGACCCTGTGGGTGAAGTATGGTTTGAAGGTGTAAATCTCTTAAAGTTAACAGATAGAGAACTAAGAAAAATTCGAGGCAAAAAAATAGGGATGATCTTCCAAAACCCTATGACAGCACTTAATCCTGTGTTTAGTATTGGCGATCAGCTAATGGAGGTAGTTAATCTTCACCTCAATCTTTATGGGGATAAGGCCTTTAACAAAATTATAGCCATGCTAGATGAGGTAGGTATAGACCAGCCTAAAAAACGTTTTTTTGAATATCCCCATCAGCTATCAGGGGGAATGCAGCAAAGAGTTATGATTGCGATGGCCTTAATATGTGAGCCTGATGTTTTAATAGCTGACGAACCGACAACAGCATTAGATGTAACGGTCCAGAAGCAAGTACTTAACTTAATGAAAGAACTTCAAAGTAAGAAAGGAATGGCAATTTTGTTAATAACCCATGATATGGGGGTCGTTGCAGAAGTAGCGGATGAGATTGTGGTTATGTATGCTAGTTACGCTGTAGAGAAAGGGAGTATGCAGTCAGTATTTAAGAATATGGCACATCCCTATACTAGAGGTTTGTTTGAATCAATGCCTAAAAAGAGGACGGCCAGAGGAGCTCTAGAGACGATAGAGGGGATAGTGCCCTCGCTAGATCAGTTGCCTCAAGGTTGTCCTTTTGCTCCAAGATGTAAGCAAGTAATGCCCCAATGCTTACAAAAAACTTTAAATTCTTTTCAACTTAAGGGGGAAGAGGGGCACGAAGTAAGATGCTTTCTTCACCAGGGAGATAAGCATGAGTAAAAAGCAAGTACCGCTTTTAGAAGTGAAAAACCTTAAGAAGCATTTTCCAATACAGTCTGGGGTTTTTAAGAAAACAGTTGGTTGGGTAAAGGCTGTAGATGGTGTAAGCTTTCAGCTTAAAAAGGGGGAAATACTTGGTCTCGTGGGAGAATCAGGATGTGGGAAGAGTACTTTAGGGCGTGCAGCTATTCGACTAATTGAACCCACATCTGGGAACATTTACTTTCAAGGGAAGGATTTTTTAGGCAAAAGCTCACGTGAGTTGAGACAGGTACGTAAAGATATTCAGGTAGTATTCCAAAATCCATACGCTTCTTTAAACCCTCGCAAAACAATTGCTGTGAATGTTGGAGAAGCAGCTCTTTATCACGGCTTAGTTAAAACGATCAAAGAGCGTGATGAGTATGTGGTAGATATTCTAGAATCAGTAGGGCTCTCATCTGAGGCTTTAAACCGTTATCCTCATGAGTTTTCAGGAGGGCAACAGCAAAGAGTATGTATAGGTAGAGCTATTGCACTTAAGCCCAAGCTAATTATTTGTGATGAGGCTATATCAGCACTGGATGTATCTATCCAGGCTCAAATACTTAATTTGCTATATGAGTTAAAGAGGAAGCATGACTTAAGCTATCTATTTATATCTCATGACTTATCTGTAGTAGAACATTTTTGTGATAATATTATGGTCTTGTATTTTGGCAAGCTAGTAGAGTATGGTCCAGCTAAAGAGGTATTTGAGAACCCTAAGCAAGCATACACCAAAAGGCTTATAGCCTCTATCCCGTCTTTAAAAAAGATTTACGACTTATAGTTACTGGAAAATAGCTTCTAGAAAAGAGCGAGAAACTTTCTTATACTGCCCTTCTTCAAGAGAGCCTAATGATAAGCCTCCAATACGAATACGTTTCAAGCTTTGGGTTTTCATACCCGCAGCCTTAATAAGTAGGCGTACTTCGTGCTTTTTTCCTTCTTTTACTGTAATTTTGAGCTTATTTTTCCGGACTTTCTGAACTTTTACAGGAAGGATTTTTTTCCCTTCTATAGTAATTCCTTCAGATATTCTTTTTAGGTGAGTATCTGTTAAGAACACATCAGTGCTAGCTAAGTACTCTTTCTCAATATTAGACCTAGGGTGGATAACTTTATTAGCAAACTGGCCATCGTTGGTAAGTAGAATTAAACCTGTTGTAGCTTTATCTAAGCGTCCTACAGGGAAAATACGGGCATTAATATCAGGAAATAAATCCAGAATAATTTTTGGATGGAACTCTTTAGAGCAAGAACAGACATAGCCTTTAGGCTTATTTAGCAAAATATAGATAGCGTTAGACGAGACAGAAATAGCCTTGTCATCCACTCGAATTTTGTCTTCGTGCGGGTTAACTTTAGTCTGTGGCACAAGTACTATTTCACCATTTACAGATACTCTACCGTCGAAGATAAGGGTCTCCGCTCCTCTTCTTGAAGCAACTCCTGCGTTAGCTAAAGTCTTACTTAATCGTTCTTTTTCCATGATAT
>JAACFD010000029.1 GCA_009937555.1 Chlamydiales bacterium
AAAGCTATAGCAATTTCAGAACGCCTAGAGCTTAACCTTTTTCCGGTTCTGAGGAAAATAGGTACCCCTGAAAATCGCCAGTTATCAATATAAAGCTGCATAGCAAAATAGGTTTCAATCAAGGAGTTGGGGGCTACATCATCCTCTTGTTGATAAGCTTTCACCATTTTACCTGATACTTTTCCAGTTGTGTACTGAGCCCTTACAATTTGATCTTTCAAGGTTGCTGTTTTAAAAGGTCGGATAGACTTGATGAGCTTTATTTTCTCATTTTGAATAGCTAGAGCATCAAGCTGAGAAGGGGGTTCCATAGTGGTTAAGCAAAGAAGTTGCATAATGTGATTTTGTGCAATGTCTCTTAAAATCCCATTTTCTTCAAAAAAGCGGCCCCTAGATCCTATACCAATATCTTCAGCTACTGTTATCTGTATATGGTCAATATAGTGGCGATTCCACATAGACTCAAAAACAGGGTTACTAAAACGAAAGACGAGTAAGTTTTGTACGGTTTCCTTTCCAAGGTAGTGATCAATTCTAAAGATTTGTCTCTCATCTAAATACTTTAAAATATTTGACTGCATCTTTTTAGCACTTGCCAAATCATAGCCAAAAGGCTTTTCAATAACGACTCTATGTTGTTGAATTGATTCAGGGCTGTTATGGATAAGCTGGTGTTTTGAAAGTTGAGCAATGATATCAATAAAATATTTGCTATGAGTAGCCAGGTAAAAAATGCGGTTCCATTTTTTTTTGCCAGACTTCTCTTTCTTTTCTAAGTTCTTTAAAAGGCTTTCAAACCCTTCTGGATCAACAAAATTAGCTTTATGGTAAAAGATTTTTGAGGCAAAGCGTTTCCATACTTTTTCATCAAGTTGCTCATTAAGTTGCTTCGCTAGGAACTTTTTTACTTCTTTAAGGTAACTGTCTAAAGTTTTTTCACGTCTTGCAAAAGCAATACAAGCAAATTCTTTAGACAAAGCGCCACTTTTTTCAAGGCTATAAAGGGCGGGTAATAATTTTCTTAACGTAAGATCTCCTGTAGCGCCAAAGATAATTAAGTGGCAGGGGACATCTAGTAAGACTTGTTTTAATGAGTCATTTAAACTCATAGTGAATTCCCTTGATAAAGTGTTTAAAGCTTAGTTATTTTAAGGATTTGAAAAAAAATTATCTCTAAAAAATCGCCCTTTTTTTAAAAAAAACTTGTGATATGTTTTTAAATAACTGTTTGTCAATAGATTAACTTGGGAATGGAGAAAAAAGTGCCAATACTGTAATATAGATCCTTTTTAGACACAAAAAAATAAAACTGGGAGTAAACATGGATTTTGGTCTAACCTTCGTATTTTTCGCAGTCGGAGTTGCCATATTGTATAGTATCTTTGTTACCTTATGGGTTCTAAAGCAAAGTACTGGTTCTGAAAAGATGCAAGAAATTGCAAAAGCAATACAAGACGGAGCGCAAGCTTATTTAAATAGACAATACTCAACGATCGCTGTAGTAGGAGCTATCTTACTTGCTGTTCTATGGTTCACACTTGGACAATTAACAGCAATTGGATTTGCTGTTGGAGCTATCTTATCAGGAGTAGCTGGCTATATTGGAATGAACATTTCTGTAAGAGCAAATATTAGAACAGCACAAGCCGCAACAAACAGCTTGCCTGCAGCTATGAATGTAGCTTTTAAGAGTGGATCAGTTACAGGTCTACTAGTAGTTGGTCTTGGTGTACTAGGCGTAGCAGGTTTTTACTACTACCTACTTTGTGTAACTCCTGCTGGAGTTGAAGTAGATGCTACTCCTCTTATGGGCTTAGCATTTGGTAGTTCTCTTATTTCTATTTTTGCTAGACTAGGCGGCGGTATCTTTACAAAAGCTGCTGATGTAGGAGCAGATCTAGTTGGAAAGATTGAAGCTGGTATTCCAGAAGATGATCCTAGAAACCCTGCTGTTATTGCTGATAACGTGGGAGACAATGTAGGTGACTGTGCTGGTATGGCGGCAGACTTATTTGAAACTTATTCTGTTACTGTAATTGCTTCGGTTATCTTAGGAGTTATACTGTTTCCTGGTATCCACCACAATGTTGTTTTATACCCACTTGTTCTTAGTGCAGCTGGTATTTTAGCTTCTATTGTTGGTAGCTTCTTTGTAGGGGCAAAGCATAAAGATCAAGTTATGTCAGGTCTTTATAGAGGTTTTATTGTGACAGGTGTGTTATCAGCTGTAGCGTTTTACCCAATTACTAACTACTTTATGAGTAGCAACGGTCAGTACCCAACTATGAACCTATATGGCTCAACACTAGTGGGATTACTATTAACTGCATTCCTAGTAGTAATTACAGAGTACTACACTTCAACTAAGTATAGCCCTGTACAGCAGGTTGCAGAGTCTTCACAAACAGGACATGCAACAAATGTTATTTCAGGTTTAGCTATTTCAATGAAATCAACAGCTTTACCTATCGTAGCCATTTGCGCTAGTATCTGGGCTTCTTACCATTTAGCAGGTCTATATGGTATTTCTGTTGCAGCTACTTCTATGCTTTCTGTAACAGGTATGATTGTGGCCTTAGATGTGTATGGTCCTATCACTGATAACGCTGGTGGAATTGCTGAAATGTCAGAACTTCCTTCAGAAGTACGTGATACTACTGATGCTTTAGACGCGGTAGGTAACACTACTAAAGCAGTAACTAAAGGTTATGCTATTGGTTCTGCAGCTTTAGCTACACTAGTATTATTTTCAGACTATATCCATAACTTACCAACTAAAGACGGTTGCGAAATTGTTTGTGGTCTAGGTGATCCTAAGACAATTATCGGTCTATTTATTGGTGGAATGATTCCTTATCTATTTGGAGCTCTTTCAATGGAGTCTGTAGGACGTTGCGCTAAGGATGTTGTTACTGAAGTAAGAAGACAATTTAAAGAAAACCCTGGGATTATGGAATATAAGACAAAGCCTGATTACTCTAAAGCGGTTGACATGTTAACTATGTCTGCTATTAAAGAGATGATCATACCTTCTATTCTCCCTGTAGTAGTTCCTATTGTTGTAGGGTTCTGGCTAGGGCCTGTTGCTTTAGCTGGTGTACTTGTTGGATCTATCGTTACAGGTCTGTTTGTAGCGATCTCAATGACTACCGGTGGTGGTGCTTGGGATAATGCCAAAAAGTATATTGAAGATGGCAACTTTGGTGGTAAAGGTTCTGAAGCTCATAAAGCTTCTGTTACTGGAGATACAATCGGCGATCCTTACAAGGATACAGCTGGTCCTGCTATCAATCCAATGATTAAGATCATAAACATCGTTTCAGTCTTAATCGCACCATTGATTTACTAGTCACTATCTAGTAAATAACTTATCATGAAGGCTCACATTTTATGTGAGCCTTTTTTATTGGGAGTCTTTATGTTTAAAAAAATAATTGTTTGGCTTTTACCCCTTCTATTAGCAAATAGCGCTTATCCACAGATTATTTCAGCAAGCAATATGGCTGAAGTACACAAAGTTATTCAATCAGTAGCAGAAGACAAGCTAGACTTAGTGCTTTTTGATGTAGATATGACACTTACAGTATCTGATCATCCTGCTATGTTTTACCCTAGCCTTAAAACTCACCACACTCTTTATAAGTCTCTATCAGCAGGTCTAGATAAGCAAGCAAAGCAAAAGCTTTTGCAACTTGCTCTAATGCAAAATAAACAAATGATGTTAGAGCCCTATAGTATGCCTCTTGTTAGGAGTTTACAAAGCCGCTACAGTGTAATGGCATTCACAGGCGTATCAACCGAAAATGGATTCTCAAAATGGCGCTTTGATAAGCTGAAGTGCTTAGGTTTTGATTTTAGATCTAGTTCTTACAAACAAGAAGACGGGAAAGTTCTAACAAAAGGTGAGCTCAGTGATGGAATTCTATACACAAATGCTTTTAACAAAGACGAAGTGCTATTAGATTTTTTAGCTACAGTTAATCATTCACCCAGAAGGGTTATTATGATTGATGATCGAATAGATATTTTAAGAGAAGTTGAAAAAGCGATACAAAGGCAGGGGTTGGCGTTTGAGTTTTTAGGGATAGAGTATACCTATGGACATTTATATAAGACCGCAGACATTGATGCCACAGCTTTTAAAGAGTTTTGGGAAGCTATTAAACAAAATCTATAGTGTTAGCTTCATTAAGTCTTACTGAAAGTGGAATAGATATAGCTTAAGTAACTATTGCTGCTATCACAGCTTGTTAAGTAGCTGCAGCTTGAAGTTATTAATAATAGAGCTAAAAGAGTTAGTAAGTGTTTTATTCGCATTTTATACTCATATTGTAGTGGTAAATAGAAATCGAAGACTCTACAAAAAAAGCTGAAATAAAGAAACTCAAAAGATTAGATTTACCTCTATAAAACACTAATGTTTATCAGCTTTATCTCTTCTTTATCTGATAGCTGTATCATCTCCTATAAATTTAGCTTGGAGTTTTTATGCCTATTGGAGAAGTTAAAAAATCTGTACGTTTTAATCCTGTTCTTGAGGAAAAGCTCATAGAGTCAAAAGAAGAAATGAAAGAGCTAGAAGCGGAGACAGAAGCCCTACGGACACCTTTATCTGACTTTTTTTCAGATTTTGCAGCAGCAGAGATGATGATGCTCATCAATACTTATCAAAATACAACAGGTATGCCGTTGACACCATCAATAGATAGTGCAATGGACTGCTACGTATATGGCTTAAAAATGATTGCACTATCTAGGAGTATTGAAGACGATGGTGAGTCGTTAACAGTGGCTAGAAATGGTCTTGGCTACTTGGAAAGGGCTACCCATCTAGGGAGTTCTATTTCAGCAGAAGTGCATAGAACTGTTTGCCAAGTTCTTTACGAGAGGGGCAAGGTTTCAGACCCAGCTTAAATCTAGGGCCTCACATGCCTTACTTTTCCTGACCACCCCAGTTTTGTCCTTAGGGTTGAATAGTAATCATAGCGATTTAAGCGCACCATCTCAACTAAGTGTTTACAGGGTCTAATACGGAGCACTTCTCCAGTTTCCATGGTATAGGACTTTAAACCATCACAGGTAATTTCTATAGGGACACCCGGACTCAAGTACTGAATTTTAACTTCTCGCTCAGGTAAAAAGACAATAGGTCTATTAGATATAGTATGTGGTGAGATAGGGGTCAAGGTGAAGGCATTGAGAGAAGGCGATAGGATAGGGCCTCCAGCAGCTAATGAGTAGGCAGTTGACCCTGTAGGTGTTGATAAAATGATACCATCAGCTGTAAAAGTGTTGAGGTAAGAATCATCAACGTGTATAGCAAGTTCAATTAAGCTAGGATTTCTTGAGCGATGAATCACAAAATCATTTAAAGCAAAAGTTTGCTCTTTATTTGTTGTTTCACCCTCCATCATTAAGCGTTTCTCAATATGATATTGTCCGTTGATGATATCTTGCAAACAGGGATAAATCTCAGATAATGGAATATCAGCCATAAAACCTAGAGAGCCTAAGTTAACACCAATTAATGGGGCTTTTAAGTGGGGGTAGTGGTGCAAAATCCTTAGAATAGTTCCATCTCCACCCATAGAAATGAGAAAGTCAATCTTATCAGGGTCAACAGATGATAATGGAGGAGCATTAAGTTCTTCAGCCATTTCATCCATAACTGTAACATCTGCACCATGATTGATGAGATAGTCTTTAATGCCTATAACCAAATTCTTTGACTTTGGTTTGTTGGCATTGGGGAATAGGGCAAAGCATTTTTTAGTCATGGTGCAACCTTAATGGATTCAAGTTTATCTAGCTATCCCAGCTGTTTCATATAAAGATCTAATATGCCTGAGTATTTTTTGGTCATAGTTAGAGTCAGTAGCCCAGCGTCCAGTCAACTCAAAAATAGTAGGGGCGCTACCTCTAGTAACTAAATGAAAGCGAGGGTCTACGATTTTTTGCCTAATTGCTTTTTTTGATGCATAAGCTTTTAAGTGCTGTATCTGAGCTCGAACACCGACTGCAGCAGAGGGGAAGGTAGCTCCCTTTGCTCCATCATCTGTAGCTCCAAGACCTGAAAAGTTATTTTGCTTTCTACTAACCTGGTTGCCAAAGCTTAGAAAGTTAGTTTCGTGGCACATTTGTGCAAAGGCAATATCATGATTTACCCCTTCAATCCTGGACTCTTGGATATAAATTTTAGCTAAGTTCTTAGCATAAGACTTACTTATGCTTCGGTTGTTTGCTAGTAGGTAGTGGCTTAAGTGCTGTGCAGAGAGTTTACCTCGACTCATAATTTTAGTAGGCGTATAGCGATCTACATAACTCGAAATTAAAGAGCTGCTATTTGGTCCTTTGTGGCAAGAGCTAAAGAAACACAGGCAAAAGATTAGTGAAAGAAAAAGTTTTTGCATATAGAAACACTTGTATGAATGGTTTTCAAAACTTAGAGCTTCTCAATATTATAGAGTAGCCATTTTATTTAATGAAAATTCAGTTTCTATACGACGTATAATTTTTTCAATAGATAATCCCATATCATCCATAATAGTTTGATAACTACCTTGGTGGAAAAAGCTTTCAGGAAGGCCAAAATGTAAAGTAGGGATATCATAATAGCCGTTAGAAACTAAGAAGTGGCTAATTATATTTCCTAAACCTGTGGCTACATCGTGCTCTTCAATGGTTATTATACGCTTATGATCTAGTAGAAGTTCAACTAGCATTTCTTGGTCAAGAGGTTTGACAAAGACAGGGTCAAGCACACTAGCTTCAATCCCATATTCTTTTTGAAGTTTATCGGCAACATCAAGAGCATGGTAGGCCATATGGCCTAAGCCTATGATTAAAAGCTCTTTTCCTTTTCTCAAAAGCTCTGCTTTACCTGGTTTTCTTGTTTCTAATTCGCCTTCAGGCATGCGACAAGATATGTTAGGGTAACGAATAACACTGGGACGTTTCCAGTTAAAGCTAGAGCTTAAAAGTTCTTTGAGAACTTTTCCATCTCTAGGCTGAGAAAGGACAATATTAGGCATGCACTTTAAAAAACCTATATCATAAATACCGTGGTGAGTTACACCATCTCCAGTAGCAATACCTGCTCTATCAACACAAAAGACAACAGGGGATTCTTGCAGACAAACATCATGGTAGACATTATCAACAGCTCTTTGAAGGAAGGTACTGTAGATGCTACAAACAACATTAAGTTCTTTTCGTTTTGCTAATGCTCCTGCATAACTAACGCAGTGCCCTTCAGCAATTCCTACATCTAGTGTTCTAGTTGGGAAGCGCTCTACTGATTCTTCGATACAGGATCCTGCTGTCATAGCAGGGTTAACTACTACAAGATTTTGGTCTTTTTCCATCATCTCACATAGGTGTTTACCAAAAACCTTAGGAAAGCTAAGGCTTGTAGATTTAGATGGATGGAATTCGCCTGTCTTAATATCAAAAGGCTTAGCACCGTGGTAAGGTGTTGGCTGAGCTACTGCATTAGCCATACCTTGACCCTTATTAGTAAGTACATGAACAATAGTAGGGTGTCTTTCTTCTCTTATCGCTTCAAAGGTTTGGCAAAGGCGCTTAATATCATGCCCATCAATAGGCCCTACATAAGACAAACCATATTGTTGGAAAAATGCGGCAGGGCTTACGAGGTTCTTTAGAGATTCTGTTAACTTATTCCCTTGCTGTGCTAGTGCTTTGCCTACATGTGGAATGCGTGAAACCATGGCATCCAAACTTTTATAGATGCGGTTTGATTGCGGGTTATTCAGTAAACGTGAAAGAATATGAGTGATAGCACCTACATTCTCCGAAATAGCCATAGCGTTATCATTTAAAATAATGACAAAGTCTTTAAGGTCTTTAGGGACATTGTTTAAAGCTTCTAAAGTCAAACCACAGGTAAGAGCAGCGTCTCCCATAAGTGCAATGACTTTTTCTTGGCGATTAAGTAGGTCTCTCTCTTTAGCTGTTCCAAGCGCTAAGGATAAAGCTGTACCCGCATGGCCAGCATGAAAGTGGTCGTGTTTGGACTCATCAGGGTTAGTAAAACCACATAAGCCTTTGTATTTTCGAATGCTTGGGAACTCTTTATAACGGCCTGTTAGAATTTTATGTGTGTAAGACTGGTGGCCTGTATCAAATAAGATTTTATCTTGTGGAGAGTTAAAGATATAGTGCATAGCAACTGATATCTCTACAGCACCTAGGTTGGTAGCTAGGTGACCCCCATTTATAGACATCACTTCTATAATATAATCCCTAATCTCCTGGCATAAGTCTTCCAATGAGGAAAGAGGAAGCTCTTTTAGATCCCTAGGAGATTCAATTTGTGGTAACTTTTGATTTTGCTGAGTAGAACTAGAGTTTTTCACTTAACACTTCGCCTTGTTCGTTTTTTTCCAAATCACCATTACGATTTTTAATTAATTTTTCAATCTTCTTTTCTGCTTCATTGAGTTGAAGGTCGCAATTTTTGATTAATTTATCAGCTTCTTCAAAATGTTTGATCGAATCTTCCAAAGAAAGGCTTCCATTATTCATTTCTTCTAAGATTTTTTCTAAACGTTCAAAAGATTGTTCAAAATTTAAAGACTTACTAGAAGATTTACTACTCATTGATATTGCTCTCTTTAATTTCTGCTATACTATGGCCATCTTTGGATTGAATACAAATGCTATCACCGGCAGATAGTTGCTTGGTGGAAATTATAGCCTGCTTGGTCTTTTCCGAAAAGATGATATGATAACCTTTATTTAAAATTGTTTGGGGATTTAAGTCTGTAAGGTGATTAGAGAGCTGTGTTAATTTCTCTCTTTTTCTTTCTAACTGCTTAACTAGTAATAGGCTAATGCTGCTAGAAAAGTTTTTAAGTTCCCATTGCTTTCTCTGTGAAGACAGTTTTTGCTGACTTAATTGAATCATGGCTCTAGATAGCCGTGTCAAGTTTTGCTTAGATTCATACAGTTTTCTTTGGTTAGCTAAACTTATTTGTCTATGCCAGTCTAGTAGCTTTTGGCGACGGAAGCGTATCTTTTCAGAGGGCTTTAAACTGTGTAGACGTTTTTGTTTACCTTCTAGTAACAAAAGTTTTTCTTTAATGAACTGTTGCCAGCGCTGGACAAGCTGTTGCTTAAAGTCATCTGACTTTTGAGAGTAAGGTGCTAGTAGCCAATCAAGTTGAGAAAAGTAGGGTTGTTGTTTAAAAAAGTGCAGTTCTTGTTTGTGTGATCTAAGCCTATTAACGATGTGATGTACGACTTGCTTGCGTAGAGAGGCTAAGCGCTCTAGTACAGACTCTTTATCCTTCATGACGAGTTCTGCAGCAGCGGAAGGAGTAGGAGCTCTCAGGTCTGCTACATAATCGGCAAGTGTATGGTCAATTTCATGGCCCACAGCAGAGATAATAGGGATACGGCTATTAAAAATAGCATTAGCAACTATTTCTTCATTAAAGGCCCAAAGGTCTTCAATGCTTCCTCCACCTCTACCTACAATTAAAACATCTACATTACCAAGCTCATTAAACTGCTTGATAGCTTTAGCTATTTCTCCAGCAGCGAGGTCGCCTTGAACATTGACAGGATTTAAGATAAGATGAAAGCCAGCAGCTCTTCTATTTAGAATATTTAGCATATCCTGGATAGCAGCCCCTGTTGGACTGGTCACAATACCAATTCTTTTAGGAAAAGGGGGAATAGATTTTTTAAATTGCGAGCTGAAGTACCCCTTAGCGTGTAACTTTTTTTTGAGTTCTTCAAGTTGTGCAAGTTTCCCTCCTAGACCAGCAAGCTGAAGTTGTTGGACAATAACTTGATAATTGCCTCTTGGAAGGTAAACGCTTAAACTTCCTCTTATAGTAACCTGATCTCCATCTTTTGGCAGAGATTTTAGTTGCTGAGTATACCCCTTAAACATCACACAGGAAATTTGAGCGTGCTCATCTTTTAGAGAAAAGTAAAGGTGGCCTGAAGCTTGGCGCCTGAAGTTACTCACCTCTCCTTGTATCTGAAGGCTGGGGAAAAGGGATTCAAGGTTTTTTTTGATATGGCTGGAAATTTCCGATACGCTTAGAATACTCTTTTCCTTAGGGGATGAAGATTGATTTTGAAGCGTGAATTCCATAGGCCTTGAATGGTAATTAGGTGTTATCATGTCTAGTATAGAAGAGGCAAAGTTTAATAAAATCTTAATTTATATCCCATAAAATCCTCAGAAAAAGGGACTTTTTATGACAGCAGCACAATTTATTCGACGCAAAGTAATTGGTGAGCACCTATTGACTAAGCCTATTGCTGTTGTATGGGATCATGCTTCTAGAAATCCTAGAGTATCTAAAAGTCTTTTAGTTGTTGCAGTTGCTCTAACAGCCATTAAACTCCTTTCAAACCGTTATCCTTCACTGAAATTTAGTAACTTATCTACTTTACCCTGGAAAGTACTTCAAGGGGTAAGAGCTTATGGAGTGACCGGTATTTACCGCTTTAAAGGTCTGCCGGGACTTGGAGAAGTTGCAGAGCCAGCACACCTAGACAGATGGGTTGATGAACTTACAGGTAGTGGTGTTTTTAGTGATAATTTTTTCAAGATGACTGGTTTTAAATTTATGAAGCCAGATTCTTGCTTAAACCATTGTGCTTATTTGGATGCGACTGAAAATAAAACGTACTTGATAGATAATTTTTTAAAACCAGCTCTTAAAACTTTATTTCACTATTCTCTAAGAGGGGAAGGGGTATATCGAGAAGAGGCTAGCATTCAAGAGCAAAGAATAATTGTTTTAACAGATAAAGTGATTGAGCTCTTTTACTTTTTAACTCAAGTCCCTATGGATAAATTAGAAAGAGAAGTACTAGCTATTACAGGGAAGGGCCGCCTATCTAAGCCTATAGAATTTTTACAGACTTTTAGTATGGTTCAGTATGACCCAATTGTGTACCCAAGAGAAGATGGAGTGAGCTTCAATCATGAAGATGGTTACAGAAGAAGGTTTATAGGCATTAACTTGGCTCGATATATTGCAGATCATATAGCAGTAGCTAATAGAGAAATTGATCTACCTGGTGAACGGGAGCGCTTAAGGGGGATGACAGCGGTAGAACCCGCTCTTCAACAGCTACGACGTACTGTTATCTCTACAGGAGAGCTAGCGAGCGCAGGAGAAAGTGGACGCCAAATCTTAGATCTTGCTATTGCAACCCGGGCTGAGCTAGAGAGAATTCATACCAGTTTGTTATAAAAGTAAGCTAAAATAGGCCGCTTTGCTTAAGTAAATTTTTCCTAAGACCTGAATTGAGGTCTTATTCTTGCCAATCATTGAAAAAATTGATATGCTAACTGTTTTTAAGCTAAATTTGCTCAAACAAGGAAAATCTGTTTTATGACTAGAAAGCCTTTAATTGCCGGCAACTGGAAAATGTATAAAACTATTGATGAAGCGCTAGCTTTTGTCAAAAATTTTCTTCCTCTACTTGAAGATGATGCTCATAGTAAAGATGTTTATATTAGTGTGCCTTTTACTGCAATCCACCCTACTTCCGAGCTTATTCAAGATACTTCTTTAAAAATTGGTGCGCAGAATATGAACGATGCTTCAGAAGGAGCTTATACCGGTGAAATAGCAGCTAGAATGATAGAGAATGCAGGTGCTAGTTTTGTTGTTTTGGGTCATTCAGAAAGAAGACAGTACTTTAATGAGGACGATCTTTTCATTAACCGAAAAGTTTGCAAGGCAATGGAGTCAAATTTAGAAGTTATTTTATGTATTGGCGAAAGTTTACAGCAAAGAGAAGATGGGTTAACTCAGTCTCACCTAAAAGCGCAAATTGAAAAAGGACTTGAAGCTGTAGACGCAAGCCTTGCAAGTAGAATTACATTAGCCTACGAACCTATCTGGGCTATAGGAACAGGAAAGAGTGCTAGTGCAGAACAAGCTGAAGAGACTCATGCTTATTGCAGGCAGGTGCTTTCAGATATATGGACGGCTGAAGCTGCTCAAAAAGTGCGTATTTTATACGGAGGCTCTGTGAAGCCTGCAAATATTGCAGAGCTAATGAACCAGGAAAATATTGATGGCGCATTAGTTGGGGGAGCCTCTCTTTCCCATGAAGAATTTATTAAAATTGTTAAATATGATAGCTTAAAGGTTTAAAAATATGACAACACTTTACTTTATTGCCTTAAGCCTGTTTTTCTTTTTATCTCTATTTTTGTGCATGGTAATTTTAGCACAAGAGAGTAAAAGTTCAGGGTTAGGCTCTTCTTTTGGAGGAGATGCTTCTTCTTCAGTTTTTGGAACTTCAACAGCTATGGTGCTTAAGAAGTTTACAGCGTATTTAATTATTGCATTCATGACACTAAGTTTAGTGATCTCTCTTTGGACTTCAGCTCTATCTCAAGCATAATTAAATAACCTTTCTCTTTTATGCGGGAAGCCT
>JAACFD010000248.1 GCA_009937555.1 Chlamydiales bacterium
TGTAGTTGAATATATATACATATGGCTAGCTCTTGCTTTTACTTCAATTGTAGTGCTATTGATAAACTATTTTGTAGAAGGAAGAGAAAGACGTTTTGTAGTGGATCAGTTTTCTTCATTAGTATCTAAAGATGTCTTAAAGAAACTAAAAGAAGATCCTAAAAGTATTTCTCTGGAAGGTAGTAAAGCTGAAGCATCGATTTTCTTTTCAGACTTGGCAGGCTTTACTACATTTTCTGAAAAGTTAAGTACACAGCAACTTGTGCGCTTTTTGAATAATTATTTCTCTCCTATGACAGAAATTATTACTAAACATCACGGGTTTATTGATAAGTTTATTGGAGATGCAATTATGGCAGTGTGGGGAGTGCCGTTTGATGACGAAAAACATGCTGAAAAAGCATGCTTTGCAGCCTTAGATCAGCAAAAGCAAATAGATACAATGGCTAAAGCTATTAAGGAAGAACATAATATTGAAGTGTATGCCCGTATGGGTATAGCTTCTGGCGAAGTTGCTGCTGCTATGACAGGTTCACCGTCACGTAAAAATTATACCGTTTTAGGAGATGTTGTAAATTTAGGCGCAAGGCTTGAACCTGCTTGTAAAGATTATGGAGTGAAAATTTTAATAAGTGAAAATACTTATAAATTAGCTAAAAATGCTATTGAGGCCCGCTGCTTAGATAAGATTGTTGTAAAAGGTAAAACAATACCAATAGCCGTTTATGAATTGATGGCTAAAAAAGGAGATCTTAGCTCTACGCAGGAAATAATTTTAACTCAATATGAAAAAGCACTAAACCTTTATTGGGATAAAAAATGGGAAGAAGCACAAGAAATTCTAGAAAAACTTCTTGAAGAATACCCAGAAGACCTTGCTTCAGAAGTTTTATTAAACAGAGTAATATCATATAAGACTACACCGCCACCAGCAGACTGGCAGGGTGAATTTGTCAGAACAGTTAAGTAGTCAAGTTAACAAAAGAATGTACAATGAATACAGAAACAAAAAGAAAAATTTTTGGGACAGATGGAGTACGAGGTAGAGCAAATCAATACCCCATGAATGTAGAAACAGCTCTGCTACTTGCTAAAGCTGCGGGTAAAGTTTTTAGACGTCATAGTGGAAAGCACCGAGTAGTAATTGGAAAAGACACTCGTTTATCTTGTTACATGTTTGAGAATGCTTTAATCGCAGGTTTATGCTCTATGGGGATTGACACACTAATGCTAGGTCCATTGCCAACTCCTGCAGTAGCTTTTATAACACGAGCGTATCGCGCAGATGCTGGAATTATGATTTCAGCATCTCATAATTCTTTTCATGATAATGGAATAAAATTCTTTTCATCTGAAGGCTTTAAGCTTCCAGATTCAGTTGAAAGGGAAATAGAAGACTTGGTTTTTGCCAATGACTTTGATAGTGATCTTCCATCAGATGCAGATATAGGGCGTAACGCTAAAGTATCTGATGTTGATGGAAGGTATATTGAATTTGTTAAAGCTTCTTTTCCGAAAACATGTACATTAAAAAACACTCGGATTGTTTTAGACTGTGCAAATGGTGCTGCACATAGGGTTGCACCCTTGGTTTTTAGAGAGCTTGATGCAGATTTATTTAGCTACAACACCTCTCCCAATGGTTTAAATATAAACCAAAAATGTGGGTCTTTACATCCAGAATTTATTCAAAAAGCTGTTATAGACCACAGAGCAGATATTGGGATAGCTCTAGATGGAGATGCTGACAGGGTTATTTTAGTTGATGAGAATGCTCAAATTGTAGATGGAGATACTATTTTAGCAATATGCGCTAAAGATATGTCTCAAAAAGGGATGCTGGTTAATAACACTATAGTTTCAACGGTAATGAGTAATTTAGGCTTGAAAATAGCTATGGATTCTATTGGGGTAAAAGTTGAAGAAGTAGCTGTTGGTGACCGTTATGTAATAGAGCGTATGAAAAAAGAAGGTTTAAACCTTGGCGGAGAACAAAGTGGTCACCTTATATTTTTAGACCATAATACTACGGGTGATGGACTTGTAGCAGCTCTACAGGTTCTTAGAATAATGATTGAAACAGACTCTAAACTTTCAGATCTCGCTCGCCTGGTAAAGCGATATCCCCAAGCCTTGCTGAATATAAAAGTAAAAGAAAAGCCTGAGCTTAACACACTTTGTGAAACTCAAAGGGCTATAAAAAAGGCCCAGAAAGTTATGGCCGATGAAGGTAGAGTCTTAGTCCGGTACTCAGGAACTGAGAATATCTGCCGTATTATGGTAGAAGCTTCTAAACAAAAGCAAGCCTATCAAATAGCCCATGATATATCTGAAACTGTAAAGTCTGAAATAGGAGTATAATTTATGTGTGGCATCTTTGCTTATACAGGCAGTAAAAAAGCGCAAAATATTGTCTTAGAAGGCTTGAAAAAGTTAGAGTATAGAGGGTATGACTCAGCGGGCTTAGCTTATACAGAACAGAATAAGATTGTACTTAAAAAGTGTTGTGGAAGAGTGTCTAACCTTGAAGAAATTTTAGATGATACTAGTTCGACTGTAGCTATCGGTCACACAAGATGGGCCACGCATGGAGAAGTAACAGATCAAAACGCACACCCTCATATCAGTGAGGACCTATCTATTGCATTAGTTCATAATGGGATTATAGAAAACTATGAAGATATAAAAAAAGAGCTGTCTTCTGTTAATTTTAAATCAGATACAGATTCTGAGGTCATGTTACAAGCTATTGCTAAGCATGATAAAGACTCGCTTTTGGAAGGTATTTTTTCTACGCTTAAGCAATTAAAAGGTTCGTATGCATGTGTGTTACTTTCACCCAATGAACCAGATACTCTTTATGCCTTTACTCAAGACAGTTCCTTAGTTATTGGAGTAGGGGAAGAAGAACACTATGTTGCTTCAGATTTACATGCCTTTATGGAGCATACAAGAAAAGTTATTTATCTTGGAGATGGAGAGGTTGCAAAAATCACACCAAATAAGGTTAGTATTTTTCAGTCACCTTCGAAACAAATAACAAACTTTATTGAAGATATAGCGACAGATCAAAGCAAAGTAGAGAAGGGTGTGTATGAACATTTTACTTTAAAGGAAATCTTTGAACAAAGTAAAACGCTTTCACAAGCATT